>JASFTU010000346.1:0-3858 GCA_050050635.1 Candidatus Brocadiaceae bacterium | reverse complement strand
GCCCGGGCCGGCCTTCGGGAGAGCCCGGCCGGGCAGCCCGGGCCTCGACCGTCGCTTCTGCGCCGGGCGCACCCTCGACGCGGCGGGGCCGGCCTCCGCCGGTAGGCTCCGCACGTCGCCGCGCCAGACCGAGGTTGAATTCGGCCCGCTCTCTCAACGCCGCCAGCAGCTCGCGCTCCCGACGGGCACGGGTATGCGCCAGCAGACGGCCCGTTCTGTCGAGCGTGCGCGAGTAGTAATCCGACGCCGTGCCGAACCTGCCGCGACGGAAGGCGCAGTTCCCGGCGTTGAACGCCGCCCTCACGCCCACCGTGCCCTCTCCATCCGGCACGATGGCGGCGAACACGCGCTCCGCCTCCCCGTACTCCCCGCTCCCGTAGAGGGACAGCCCGGCGTTGAACCGAGCCGGGAGACTCCACGGGCCCTCCACTTGCGCGGCGCCTCGGAACCTGGTGGCCGCAGTGGCATAGTCGCCCCCTCCGTAGGCCGCCAGGCCCGCCCGGAACTCCTCCCGCGCGTCCGTTCGGGACACCGGCCCCCCGTGCCCCGGACGCCAGCCGCTCAGCAGCAGAACTCCCATGAAGAGCGCCAGTGCGTAGATGATCGCCCGGAAGGCCCGGTCACTGAAGCGTCTGTTGAGCCGGACCCCGGCCACCGTTCCGACGACAACGGCCGGAAGGAGCGCCCCGGCCAGAGCGGCGCGCCCCATAGTGAACAGCCCGCTCCCCAGGTAAACGCCGAGCTTGATCAGGTTGGCGGCGAAGAAGTACCGAATGACCGTGCCCACGAAGACGCGTTTCTCCAGCCTTTGCGGCAGCAGAAACAGCGCGATGAGGGGCCCGCCGGCATGCGCCAGCGTGGAGGTCAATCCCGCGCCCGCCCCGAGGGTGACCCCGTGCCATATCCTCGGCGCGTAGGGGATGCCCTGCTCCGCGCTTCGTCGGGCCGCGTGGAAACGGTAAACCTGAATCCCGACGAAGGTCACGGCCAGGAGGCCTATCAGCCGTCGCATCCACAGCTCCCCTTCCGGCAGAGCCCGGAACCGGTCGATGGCCAGCGCACCGGCACCCACCCCGAGCAGCAGACCCGGGATGAGCATTGCCAGGTTCCGCAGGTCGTGCTTCCGCAGATAGTGGAGGATGGCGAAGACATCGCCGGTAAGCAGCACCAGAAGCATTACGGGCAGCATGTTCAGGGGTCCGAGCACGGCGGTCATCAGGGGGACGGCCAGCAGCCCTGCCCCCGCGCCGAAACCCGCCTTCGAAAGGCCGACCAGCAATGCGGCGAACGCCGCACCGATCCACTGTCCCACCGTCAGCTCGGATAACATGCCGGCCCGAACTCCACAAGGTACTGGAATCGCTTCCTCAGGATAACGGGCCGCGAGGGATCTGGCCAACCGAACCCACGCGTGGCGGCGGAACGTCGCTTGCAGTGACGCCGCCGCCGCATTACCATGGACTGCCCCCTACCGGGCCTCGGGAGCATGCATTACTTCTTCGTCATCCAACTGCTGTGCGGTTTCTTCGCCGCCTACGTGGCCGGCGGCAAAGGCCGGAGCCGCCTGGCGTGGTGGTTCGCGGGTGCCCTGCTGCCGATCTTCGGGGTGGCACTGGTCCTGCTCGTACCCCCCGCCGGTGAGGCCGGCGCCGCAGGACCTGCAGGCGGAAGCACACCTCGGCAGCCTGTGCGACCGAAGCGCTGCTGCGGACGTTTCATCCCGGACTGTCTCGGCTGCTCTTATTTCCGGCGCAATCTGTTCCGGTCCGATGCGTCTCCGGGGGCGCGAGGCCACTGCAGGTACTTCGGCAGGGACCTGGTGGAGGGGGAGGAAGATGGCGCGGGGGTTTGAGAGGCACACCAGCCACAGGGCGGCGGATTTGCCGCTGAAGGCCCTTGACTGCACTGCCGGGCTTTGTTAGAAATGGCGTGACAATCCGCGGAGCGAGTTAGCACATTCCAGGGACAACCTCTCACGGAGCGATTTCGATGCGACCACACCGGAACGGTCGGAGTACTCTTTGTGCCATTCTTGCTCTGTGCTTGCTGGGCGCACTCGGACAAGGGGTCACGGCGCAGGAGGAGACGACCGGCGAGCCGCTGATGGCGCTCAAGAATGCGGCCAACTACGAGCGAGCCGAGAAACGGGCCGCACTGGTCCAGGCCATCAGGGACGCCAGTGGACAGGCCTCCGCCCAGATGCTTCAGTCCGTGATCGCCGAGGTGAAGGCGCGGAACCAGGCCGATGACATCAACTTCGTGGGGCAGTGCATCCTGGCGCTGGGCGAGCTGGAGGCCGAGGAAGCCACTGAGGTCCTGTTGGGCGCCCTGAGCGACCCCGATCAGCAGATCGCCTACCAGGCGACGGTCGCCCTGCGCCGCACGTGGGAAGACAGGGACATGGCCGACCAGGCCGCACGGCAGGTGAGCGTGGCGTTGCTGGCCGCTTCCTACTCTGACCTCCCGGGCCCGGCCCTCCTTGGGCGCCGCCTTGCGTTCGCGAGGGTCAACAACGTTACCGGCGAAAGGGCCCCGGCGGGGTTCACTGCGGCCGAACTCCGCTCGGCGATCGATCGCTGGCTTCTGGCCAACATCGACGGGCTCCCCGGAGTGGGCAATCTCCCCTGGCAGGTCGTGTTGCGCCTCGCCCTGGTGAGTCAGGATCAGGCCGTGCGGGCGGAGGCGATCCAGGCGTTGCGGCAGAGACGTGAGCTGGGCCCGGTCGGGCTCATTCTGGAAGTTCTGGCGGACTCCGGTACGCCGGAGGAGGTGAGATCGGGCCTGAGCGCGCTGTTGGGCGAACTGACCGGGATTCCCTTCCCCCCGCAGGAGGAGGCATCGGACTCTCCCGTCGCGGCATGGCGTAAGCTCTGGATGGAGGAACTGAAGAGCCGAACCGACGCGAAGCACACCAGCTACGCGTGGCGGGAACTCGAGAGGAACTTGCTCCATTACCTGTCGGAGCCGGGCGACGCCGCTGCAGAACGCCTGGCCGACGTGCGGGCCGCCGTCATCGCCCAGCTTCCCGGGCCGGGTGCCATACCTGCTGTCACCTCCGCGCAGGCGCGCGACCTCATGGTCCCGGTGCTTGAGTCGAAGGAAGCCATCACCGCGGCCCTGGCGGTCCTGAGCGACCCGGATGCCGCCGACTACGACAAGGCGGAGCAACTGGGCAACATCGAGGAAGAGATCGCCACGCCCCACGGCCGTGAGGTGGGCATGCAGCTCATCGAACCCCTGGCGCAGGCCGCAGCCCGCGAGACCAACCCCATGTTTGCCACCCGACTCGGGAACGTCCTGTGGTACATCAGTGAGATCCCCCTGGAGCTGACGTCCGACTCGCCGGAGCAGAGGCGAGAGAAGCTCACCGAGTGGGCCCAGGTGCTGGAGAGGAAGAGACGCCTGAGCATTCAGCTTCCCGGCTGAGCCCTCCGCCCCCGCCGGCCGGTTCATCCGGCGCACTGCCCAGTATGCTGTGTCCCGCCTTCGCCTCCCGCCCTGAAGCAGCGCACGAAGTGTCCCCGCTCCACTTCCACCATGGGTGGCATCTCGGCCCGGCATTCGGCCTCGGCAAGCCGACACCGCGGGTGAAACGGGCATCCGGGCGGCGGATTGACCGGTGAGGGCACGTCTCCGGTGGGCTGGCGTGCCTTTCGCCGCCGTTCGGGGTCGCCGCTCGGCACGGCGGCCAGGAGCATCCGCGTATAGGGATGCCGCGGCTCCCGGTAGAGGGCCTCCCGCGGCGCCCTTTCCACGATGCGTCCCAGGTACATCACCGCCACCGTGTGGGAGATGTGCTCGACCACGCTCAGGTCGTGCGCGATGAACAGGTAGGATATCCCGCGTTCCCGCTGGATG
>JASFTU010000345.1:0-3864 GCA_050050635.1 Candidatus Brocadiaceae bacterium | reverse complement strand
TCTCCAGGGACGGTGTGGCCGAGCCGAGCACCACGAGCGCATCCTCCCACCTGGCGCGCATGATGCCCACGTCGCGCGCGTGATAGCGGGGAGTGCTGTCCTGCTTGAAGCTGTTCTCGTGCTCCTCGTCGATCACGACAAGGCCCAGCGCCGGCACCGGCGCGAAGACGGCCGAGCGGGCACCGATGACCACGTCCGCCTTGCCGTGGCGGATCTTCTGCCACTGATCGCGCCGCTCGGCATCGGTCAGGTGGCTGTGCAGCACAGCCAGGCGCTGGAAGCGGCTGCCGAAGCGCCGCACCGTCTGGGGGGTCAGGCTGATCTCCGGCACCAGCACGATCGCCTGCTTGCCGGCCCCCACTACGTCGGCAATGCAGTGCATGTACACCTCGGTCTTGCCGCTGGAGGTGATCCCGTGCAGGAGAACCACGTCGAACCGCCCTCGCTCCAGCCGGTCGGCTACGGTCCGGTAGGCTGCCCGCTGCTCGGGCGTCAGCCTGTACGGTTCCTGTGGTTCGACCGAGAGCTCGCTCAGAGCGTCCTCCCGCTGGACGGTCCTCTTCTCGATGCCTATCTGGTCGCGCCGCCGCAGCGCGTTGGAGGAGGAGCGGGTGGTGGAGGTGGACTTGAGTATCTCGACGAGCGGCGCCTCTCCGCCCGCCTCGGCGAGGGCGCGAAGGATCCTGCTCTGGGCGGGGCTTCTGTCGAATATCTCGTCCGCCAGCCGGGTCGCCTCCTCGGGCGGCATCTGAAGCTGCGCGAACTGAAGCTTGCGGCGCTGCCGGCCACCGCGCACGGAGGCGGGCAGAGCGGCGTGCAGCGCCTCCCCCAGGGCGCAGTGGTAGTAGTCGGCAATCCAGCGGGCCAGCTTCAGCATGGAGGGTGTGAAGAGCGGCTCCCTGTCCAGGCACCGGGCCAGCGGCTTGAGGCGATGCTCCGGAACGGTCGGACGGGCGCGGAGGCCGACGCAGTAACCCAGCACCCCCTTGCGGTTGCCGAATGGCACGCGCACGCGCGCCCCGACCTCGACCTTCCCGCGGAGCTTCTCCGGTATGAGGTAATCGAAGGTCTTGTCCACGGGCAGGTTGAGGGCGACGACGGCAACGCGTCGCTGGTCCCGGTCCTGCTGTTCAGCATCGCCCATCGGAACAGACCGTGCCTTGATTGCAGCCCGCTTGTCCCGCGTTATTCTGTGGGCGTGCTCCCGTGGTGTCAACAGGGCGGCCCCGGGGAGACGCTCTCTGGGCCGGACCAGCGGCCCGGTGAGCGCCTCGGCGGGCAATAGGAGTTGACAAAGGGTTCGGCTGCGTATAACTTTATAGGGCGTGAGCTGGGAAGATCCGGATACGGTTACGCTCCGTGGCACAGGCCGTCTCGGTGCGCGGCTGTGCGTGCACGGACCTCGGTAACCCATGAGGAGAGTTGACATGGCCGCGGTGAGACGGACTTCGGAGTCAGGAATCGTCGTTGCATTGGTGGTGTTCGTGATCCTGGCCTTTGCTGGCGTCGGGTGCGGCATATGGTTCTATCAGCAGCTATCCCTGGCAAAGCAGACCATCGCCGCCACTCAAGACAGCTTCGAGTCGACCGTCCATGCTGTCTTCAGAGAGAACAACTGGGAGCTGCCCACCCAGGAGCCGCCCGAACTCGGGGTGGTCTACGCCGCGGAGAGCTTCGAGAGGACTGCCGCCAAGGTGAGGGAGGCGGCCGAGTTCGAGAACGTCGTCATGCCCACGCTCGGATGGGAGAGCGTGGCCGGCATGCAGCAGGCACTTCAGAGCTCCACTGCCCAGAAGGAACTGGAGGCCCAGGGCGAGGCCACGTTCAACCAGTTCAGCGGCCTGCTGGAGTTCTACGAGCGGCGCTACGACTCGCTCAACAGCACGGTAGCGGAACTGCGCAGCAAGAACGGAGACCTGACCGAGAGGCTGGAAAGCACCAAGGCGGACCTGGTCAAGACGCAAGAGGAGATGGGGGAGAAGCTCAACCAGGCGACCGAGAACTTCAAGAGCGAGCTTGGTACACTGCGCAGCGATTACAACGAGCTGCTGGCCCAGTACGAGGAACAGCAGAAGACCGCCATGGAGTGGCAGCAGAAGTACCAGGACGAGCTGAACCAGCGAAGGCAGCAGGTGTCCGAGCTCAAAGACCAGGTGGAGACCTGGGAGACCCGCTACTGGAACGAGGTGCGGGGGCCTGCCGAGGAGGAACTCCTTCAACCACTCGGCAAGGTGATCTCCGTGGACACGGAGAACGACTTCGTTTACATCGAGGGAGGCGCTGACCTGGGCTTCCGCGAGAAAGAGGTGTACGTCGTCTTCGGCCGCACACCCGGGGGCGAAGACCGCAGGAAGGGGGTCATCACTATCTCCGAAGTGCGCGATTCGGTCTCGCGGGCCTCGGTCACCCAGGAGGAGGAGTTCATCGTCGAGGGCGATTACTTCGTCTCCTTCGAGCTGTGGGACAGGTTCCACGGAGGCTGAGCGGCGGACGGGTTCTCCATATCCAGGCAATGCCTTCTCTCTGACCGGACGGTGTCCCGTCCCTGGGGACGCCGGCCCACCCGCTTCCCGGTGGTGTAATTGGTAACACAGCAGGTTTTGGTCCTGCCGTTCCTGGTTCGAATCCAGGCCGGGAAGCCACACCTTTGAGGCTCGCCCGGGGGCCTCTCTCCCTCAGGCAACCTTGTGATCGGAGTACCAATAGGTACTCTGTGGCACATAAGAGTGTTGACATCCCGGCCCGCGGCCCTATAATGACCTGTGATCAGCAAGAGCATCCGTCGGGTTGTCGTCGGCGCGATCGTGACGGGGAGGGGGACGAGTCCCGGCTCGCCTGTCCTGCGCTTCGGGGGCAACTTGCACTGGATTCTCAGGGGAGCGTCCTTGTAAGAGGCGCGGGACAGGCAACCGGGACGTCGCTTCTGTCCTGACCGAGAACCGGCCACACGATTGCTCCTCCATTCTCCGGTATCCCTTCCGCCATAGCACCTGGCCCGGTCTGCCCTCCCGGCGCGGGTAATCTCTGAGAAGAGCTGATATTCGCGGCGGCCGTCTCGTAGATACATAATGGAGCAGTCCTTCTGCGCGACGGGGAGGCCATGCCATGGCGGATGGCGGGCGCCGACACGGAGCGAAGTTTACCTTCATCACGGGCGCACCGCGCCGGCGCAAGTTCTTCACGCCGGCGGTGACGGTCCTCGCCCTGCTGAACCTGGCCGGGTTCCTGGTGCCGCTCCTGCTGCCGGCCCGTGCCACGGCTGGACTCGTGCGGACCTTCGCCCTGACGCCGGGCAAGGCTTTCCTGCATCTTCACCTGTGGCAACTGACCACGCACACCATGCTGTACCCCTCGCCCTGTGCCGCCTGGTCGTTGGTCTGCACGCTGGTTTTCCTGGTGATGCTGGGCAGCCGGCTGGAGGCCGAATGGGGAACGGCCCGGTTCCTTATCTTCTGGCTGGTGATCGGGGCCCTCAGCGGCGTGGTGCGGATGCTGCCCCACCTGGGCAGCGGGGTTCCGCTGATCGGCAGTCTGGGCGTCGTGGGGGGCCTGCTCGCGGCCGTCGCGGTCGTCTTTCGACACGAGGACGTGCACTTGATCTTCGGCCGGGTGCGCATGCCCCACTTCATCATCGGCCTGCTGGTCATCCTCCTTCTGCTCAACTGCGCCCCGCTCGCCAACGTTCTGTGGTTCTCGGGGGCCGCATTCGGCTTCGTCTACGCGCGCTGCGTTACGGGCCTGGGAGGGCGGCGTGTCGAGCAGGTGGCGGCGCCCGGCAACCGGTTCTCGGACATCGACGTGGGAGACTGACCCTCCGATGCTTGGCGTGAACCAGCTATCCGGCGCGGAACTGGAAGAGCACGC
>JASFTU010000344.1:0-3905 GCA_050050635.1 Candidatus Brocadiaceae bacterium | reverse complement strand
ATCTCCACCTGGATATCGGCCGCGCCCTCTTCCTTCAGTTCCAGCACGACGTTCGTCCCGTAGTCGTTGGCAAGCGCGACGGTCCTGTGCATGAGCGCGGCGGGGTCGCGCCACCGGATGGTCAGCACCTGCTGCGGCATCGGACGGACCGCTTCGGGTGCCTCAGCGGACTGAGTGAACAGGAAGGCCCCCTGGTCGGGCTCGCGCGCACCGACGGGTCTCGCCATCGGCTCGACCGTCGCCACGGGGGTAGCCGCCTGGCGCTTCATCGCGTCGACCGGCCGGCCGGCGAAGGACTTCTCAAGCGTGGGACGTCGCGGCAGCTCTTCGGCGGGCGCCACCGGGGCAGGCCGTGCCCCGCGCAACTGCTCGCCGCCAGCGAACCCCGCGCCGAGGGCCTCCTCAAGCTCCGGCAGCCCGCGACCTTTCTCCGCCGCTTCCACCCCGGCGGCATCCGCGGCAGCCTTCTCCCTGACCATGGCGAGCCGCTCGGGCGCCGGAGCACGCGCGATGTCGCCGTCCCGGCGCACCATGAAGGTCAGCCCCACCACGAGCAGGAACATCGCAGCGACGGGCAGTGCCCGCACGAAGACGCGGCCTATCCCGCGCCGGGCCTCTCGACCACGCACCCGCTCCAGCACGCGTGCGCGGAATTCCTCTGGAGCCCCCACCGCCGGCAGATCCGCAACCGCCCGGACAGTGCGCCGCCACAGGTCCAGCTCCGCCCGGCAGTGGTCGCACTGCTCCAGGTGCGCCTCCAGGGCCGCACGCTCGCGCGGGCTCAGTTCCCCGTCCAGGTACTCGGAGAACCTGCCCCGATGCTGTGTGCATTCGGCCTTCATTGTGCGTCCAGAAAGAACTCCTCCAGGCTATCCTTCAGTCGTTGACGCGCCCTGTGCAGCCGGCTCTTGACCGTGCCCTGTGGCACGGCGAGCGTCTCCGCCATCTCATCGTACGTGAAGCCCTGGATGTCGCGCAAGACGAGTATCTCGCGCAGGTCATCCTCCAGCTCGGCGATTGCCGCCCGCACGACGCTGACCTGCTCCTGCCGGATGGCCATTCTCACCGGACCCTCCCCGTCGGCGGGCGGTTCGGGAGTGGGCGAGTCGGGATCGTCGCGCGCCAGGTCCAGGCTGACCACGTCGCGGCGTCCCTGCCGCCGCCAGAAGCTGCGCACCGTGTTGAGCATTATCCCGTAAACCCAGGTGGTGAACTTTGCCCTGCCCTCGAAACTGCCCAGGCCCTCGTAGGCGCGCACGAAGACCTCCTGGGCCAGATCCTCGGCGTCCTTCTCGCTGCCCACCAGGTGGAACACGGCGTTGTAGATGTAGTCCTGGTGTCGCTCGACCAGGTCGCCGAACGCCTGGTCCTCTCCCTGGCGCGCGAGGCGCACCAGGTCGGCATCGCTGGGTGGGGCCTCGCCCATGGGCTCCTTGCCTACCTATTAGACGGGCCGAGGTGGGTTTTGTTCTACGGCTCCCTGACTCCGCTCGTCAATATAGCGCACCGGGCGGCCCAATCCAACCCCCCGCTGCTTGCAGACACAGCCCCTGCACCCTACACTCGGTTGCTCTCATCATTCCTCCGCAGAGAGACGTAACCGATGCGACGAACCATCGCCGCACTGCTCACCGCCAGCGCAGGTGCCCTGCTCTGTGCCACGGCCGGTGCGGCAGACATAAAGGAGTCGCTCGGGCCGATCGACTACCGACCCAGCCCCCGCCTCTTCCGGCGCACGGTGGCGGGGATTCTGGCTGTAGGCTTCGTGGGCGTGGCCTGCTACTTCCTCTACCGCCGTCGCCGACGTCAGCGGGCTCCCGGGATGGTGTCCGTCCCCGAGCTGCCGGATGCGGAGCTGGAGGGCCTCGGTTCCGGCGAATTCTACGCGCGCCTGCTGGCGGCGGTGCGCCGGATGCTGGACCGGAAGTCCGGACAGCCGGCACATGCCCTGACCCCCCGCGAGCTGGCGGCTCCGGAGGCAGGCGTGGCGCCGGATGAGCCCACGCGCGAGCAGTGGCGGGCGCTGTGCGACCGCGCGGAGCGTGCTCAGTACGCCGGCGCGGAGGTCGAGGCCAGCCGGCGCACGGAGGATGTGGCCCTGGTCAGGAACCTGCTGGGGCGACTGGCAGCGGAACGGGAGGCCGGGGAACGCAGCACCTGAGAGGGAGGCCTACCGGGAGGGGCAAGCTATGCAGTTCAACAGACCACTGCTGCTGCTTCTGGTTCCGCTGGCGCTGCTGGCGTTCCGTCGGGCCGGCCGGTTCCGCTACCCGATGCCGCCGGGGCCGGAAGGGCGTCAGGGCTCTCTGCGCGTGCGCATGCTCTGGGTGCTGCCCCTGCTGACGGCCGTTTCCCTGCTGGCCGCCATCGTTGCGGCGGCAGGGCCTTTCCAGCCCGGAGAGCGCGTGCCCGACAGGCGGCATGCCCGGGACATCGTGCTGGCGGCGGACCTGTCGGAGAGCATGCGGGCACTCGACCTGGAGGTCCGCGGTCGGCGCCTCTCACGGCTGCAGGCGGCCCTGCGCTTCGCCGGGCAGTTCGTCGAACGCCGGGAGGGGGACCGCATCGGCGTGGTGGCTTTCGGCGGGCGGGCGATCACCCAGTGCCCCCTGACGTTCGACCGCCGCGTGGCCCGGACGCTTCTGGGGCATCTGGAGCCCGACATGCTCGGGAAGCGGACGGCGATCGGGGACGGGATTGCGCTGGCCGTGGCCCGGCTCCGGCGCGGCGGAGCACTCCTACTCCTGACGGACGGGGAGAACACGGCCGGACGGGTCGAGCCGATGGAGGCCGCGCTCGCGGCGACGGCTCGGGGAGTCCGGATCTACTCGATCGGCATCGGCTCCGAAGGCCCGGTGCCCGTGCCCGCCAGACTGCCCTCGGGACGCGTGCGACTGCAGATGAAGGATTATGCGCTGGACGAGGCGCTGCTCCGGAATGTCGCCGAGGCGACGGACGGACGCTACTTTCGTGCACGGGACGCGGCCACCCTGGAGTCCGTCTTCCGGGAGATCGACCGGCTGGAGGAGAAGCCGACGGAGGCGTTCCGGGCCCCGGAGAACGCCCACCCCACCTGGATGGCCGCACTGACGGCGGCCTGCACACTGGGGGCGTTGCTGACACTTTCCTCCACATTCCTCAGGACGGCACCGGCGCTGAGATAGGCGTGCGACCTGCCGGGAGGGGCACTAAAGCAGCAGGGCCATCATGTAGTCGTCCAGGTACTGCCCGTCGCGGAACACGGCTCTCCTGCGCCGGCCCTCCACGCGGAAGCCGAACTTCCTGTAGAGCCGGATCGCGGGCTCGTTACGCGTGAACACGTAGAGCTGCATCCGCCGGACGATGCCGGTGTCCCGGGCCCACTCGATGGCGCGTTCCATCAGGGCGCTCCCCACGCCGCGGCCGCGCCAGTCCTCGTCCACCGAGAGCCCCAGCGTGACCACGTGGCGCACGGCCCTGCGCGACCCTCCGTCGCACCCCAGGTTCCCGATGATGCGGCCCTCGGCCTCCGCCACCAGGAAAACCGAATTATCCGACTCGGCATGCTCCTGCAGGTACTGGCGCTCCTCCTCGACCGAGAGGTCGAACTCGCCCGGCAGGAGGACGAAGCTGATGCCCGGCTCTTCGACCAGGTGCTGGAGTCGCTCGATGCACTGTGCCGCGTCGTCGGGCGTTGCCTCTCTCACGATGAAGTCCATAGGCGTCCTCTCGCCGAAAGGCGATGACGGCCGGGAGCATTATCCGAGGGGCCGCGGGCCGTCAAGAACCGCTGCATAGTCCTACGCGCGCCCCACGTCCTCCGAGGCCAGCAGCAGGACCATGGCGCCGTGTTCGTCGAAGTCGACCCGAACCATGTGTCGGCTCCCCATCGGCTCGACCCCCAGGATCTCGCCCTCACCATAGTG
>JASFTU010000343.1:0-3913 GCA_050050635.1 Candidatus Brocadiaceae bacterium | reverse complement strand
TTCTTCGTGCAGCTCCTCAATGTCCTGCATTTGGGCCTGCCCGGCGCCGCCGCCGCCCCCATACAAGGAGAGGCCTTCTTCGCACTGGACGGCAGCGAGATACCCATCAGGGAGTTCGAGCTGAACGGCGGCGGACTGCGGCTCAGCGGCAAGGGACGGGCCTGGCTGGACGGGCGACTGGACCTGCAGATGGTGGCGGTGGGCGCGCCCGAAGAGGCCGGGCCGATCCCCCTGGTGAGCACGGTGGTGGACCGGCTGCTACAGCTGGTCGAAAGCGAACTCGTGCGGCTTGACGTGAGCGGCACCATCGATGATCCTGTCTTCAAGCACCGCGTCCTCAGCAAGATCACGCGCCCCGTCACCAGCCTGCGAGCCATTCTGTTCAGCCCCTTGTTCGGGGGCGGCGGCGAAGGGGCGGAACAATAGCGGCAGAGAACGCAACTAATGACACAGCCCAGGATAGTGGTCGTGGGAAGTTCCAACACCGACCTGACGGTGATGGTGGAGGACCTGCCCGAGCCCGGCGAGACGGTGCTGGGCGGCGACCTGCTGCGCGCCGCCGGAGGCAAAGGAGCCAACCAGGCCGTGGCCGCAGCCCGGGCCGGCGCAGAGGTCAGCTTCGTGGGCAGAGTGGGAGACGATGAATTCGGGCGCGCAACGCTCGAGAATCTCCGCCGTGAGCGCGTTGACGTCCAGTGCGTGAGGCTGGACCCTGAAGCGGCCAGCGGTGTTGCCCTTATAATGGTGGACGGGAACGGGCAGAACCTGATAGCGGTTGCTCCCGGCGCCAACGGCCGGGTGAGCGCCGGGGACGTTGCCGCCGCGCGGGACCTCATCAGCGAGGCGCAGCTGGTGCTGCTGCAACTGGAGATACCCCTGGCGGCGGTCGAAGCTGCCGCCGAGACGGCGCACGCGGCGGGCGCGCGTCTGCTGTTGGACCCGGCCCCAGCCCCCGCTACGGGCGCACTGGAAGGGCTGCTGGCGAAGGTCGACTACCTGACTCCCAACCGCGTGGAGGCGGCCCAGCTTCTGGGCGGCCGGCCCGGTACGCCCCCGGAGGAGCTGGCCCGGGGATTGGTCCAGGCCGGGGTCGGCACTGCGTTCCTGACCATGGGCCCGGAGGGAACCTTGATCTGCGACGGGGGCCGCTGCGAGCGCATCCCTGCGCCGCAGATGAGGGCCAGGGACACCGTGGGAGCCGGCGATTGCTTCGCGGGGACTCTGGCGGTAGCACTTGCCGAGGGGATGCCCGCCCTGGAGGCGGCCCGGTTCGCCACTTGCGCCTCCGCCCTGTCAGTGTTGGAGGCCGGCGCACAGCCGTCTCTGCCCGGACGTGACGCGATAGTGAAGCTGTACGAGCACCGAAGCTGAGGTTCGGCCAGACGATGCACTTTGAGTTCCGCAAGATCCTGCGCCTGGCCCTTGGGCTGACCATATTGGTCGGCGCCGGGCTGATCGTCTACGTTGCCTTCGGCGATGGGCCGGCAGAGCCGTCAGCGGACCATGAACGCGCCGAGCATGCCGGTATGCCCGGCAGCGGCGAGCCCGCGGCGGTTCACGAGGCGCCGGGGCCGGCAGAAGCCCTCGCGGGCGAAGGCCCCGGGGCGAAGAGGGCAACCCCGGCATTGCCGGAAGCACCGCCGGCCGGTCCCAGCGCGGCCGACCAGCAGGCCGCCCCGGCGGCTCCGGAAGCGCCGAAGGACATGCAGACGGTGGTGGAGGATTTCGTTCTGCCCCTGCCGGACACCGAGAAGGACCGCGAGGCGGCTGTGGTGCGTGGACAGCGCGCTACGCAACGCAAGAGCATCTACGACGTGCTGGTGGGGGAATTGGTGGTCAACCTGTGGCCGGCCGAAGGGCAGCCCGCGGAAGTCCGGCGCGAGGAAGTGCGCATCAACTTCGATAGGGCCGAGCTGGACGAAAAGACGGGCGTCGCCCACCTCTTCGAGAACGTGAAGGCGCTGGGGGAGGACTGGGCGATGCGCACCGACAGCGTCACCTACGAGAAAGAGAAGGGGGCTCTCGCCTCGGACGACCCCGTCCGGATAGAGAAGAGCAAGGTTCAAAGCGACGGGAGCCGCTCTGCCGCCTTGCGGGTGGACGGCACGGGCCTGGACGTGGATCTGGGGCTGCGCAAGCTGACCCTGCGCAGCGACGTGACGGCCAGGCTCTTCGATGTCTCCGACGATTTCCTGGCGGCTGAGCTGGAGCAGGACAGGCAGGGCGAGGGGGGCCGCGAAGTGGCCATCAACTGCGACGGCAAGATGGTCTACGAACACCTGGCCAACAGGGTGACCTTCCACCAGAACGTCCACGTGGTCTCCGGAGAGAAAGATCTGCGCTGCGAGCAGTTCACCGTTGTGCTGAAGGAAACCGAACAGGAGGGCCGCCTGGAGGTCAGCGAGCTGATCGCCGTCGAACAGGTGAAGATGGTTTTCATGGCCCAGGTGGCCCGTGGGCAGAAGCTGGAATGGCAGAACGTCACCCAGACCGGCGTGCTGACCGGGACGCCGGCTCGCCTCGTGACGCCGGACTTCGACCTCAGCGGCGAGGAGCTGTCGTTCTTCCGGTTGAACGACCGGTTCCACTGCGCCGGGGCCGGGACCCTCCGGTGGGAGGGTCACCGGGAGGCGGCTGCCGAAGAGGCCGACGGATTCGGCCCCCTCAGGCTGGACAAGAACCGGCCCCTGCGGGTGAGCTGGAACAGATCGATGACTTACCACGTCGAGGACAGGCTGGCTACCTTCAAAGGCGAAGTCACCGCCCACCAGCAGAAAAGCTCCCTCAGTTGCGACCAGCTCAGCCTCCACTTCGGCCCGCAGGACGAGATTCAGGGCGTGGAAGCGTTCTCCGACGTCGTCATACACGACATGGCGAGTTCGCCGCCGCGCAACGTGGCCTGTGACGAGCTGAAATGGGACGCTTCCGCTGACCGGCTGGAGTTGAGCGCCGCGGAAGGGGAAATGGTACAGATCGTCTCCGGCAGGCAGTCCATCGCGTCCCGACACATCGTTCTCGACAACGGCCGGCAGTCCCTGGAGTGCGGCGCGGCCGGCCGGCTGACGGTGCGCCCGCGCTCCGAAGAGGACCCCGGAGCGGGAGAGCCCCCGCAGGAACCGCCCGTAGAGGCGTTCTGGCAGGAGTCGATGAGCTTCGCACAGCAGCCGCCCAAAGTGGCCGTGTTCCGGGGCAACGCGCGCGCCAGCAGGGGCACCGAACAGATCAAGGGCAACATCCTACGCGCGGAGTTTGACGAGAACATGGCACCCCTCAGCATCCGCGCCACCGAGAACGCAGTGGTGGACGTGCGTTCGCCCGAGGGGGCCGGTTCCGGAGAGGAGCCCGCGGGGAATCCCATCGAACTGCCCGGCATCCCGGCAGGGACGGCGGACCACTGGCGGATGACGGCTCGGGAGTTGACCATCTCCCTGCCACAGCGGCTGGTGACCTCCGCCACTCCCGGCTCGCTGAACATGCTGGAGGGAGAGGAAGCCACCGGGACCGTCACCTGGCAGAGCAGTTCGCGCCTGGACCTGGCCGACCACAGTGCCCGCTTCGAGGGGGACGTCGACGCCGACGTCTCCGAGGCATTCCTGAAAAGCCAGGCCCTGCGGCTGGACTTCGACGAGGACCGCAACCTTCGCCACCTCTGGGCGGAGGGGCAGGTCTACTTCGCCCAGAAGGGCGAGGGCACCTGGGAGCTGGAGTCCGAGCAGGCGGAGGCGATATTCTCCGGGGAAAACGAACTGCGACAGGTCATCGCCCGTAAAGACGTCAAGGTCCGCGACGCCATCCGGACCCTCAAGGCCCAGATGTTCCAGATGTTCTTCAGGCGGATGCAGGTGGAGGGAGAGGAGAAGCTCACCCTCTACCGAGCCGTGGCGCAGGAGAACGTCCGCGTCCAGTACCAGGG
>JASFTU010000342.1:0-3915 GCA_050050635.1 Candidatus Brocadiaceae bacterium | reverse complement strand
GTAGTCGGCCAGGGGCCAGTCGTCCAGGTGATCCCGAAAACGGGTCATGCCGCAGAACTGGCCGCCTCCGGATAGTCGCGCCTCTACGACCCGGTCAGCCAGCGCAGCGGGAAGCAAGCCGCTGGCTAGCAGTTCCGGCCAGTATCGGTAGTTCGTATAGGAGGCAAGGGCCCCGTCCGTGAGGCAGTCGGGGCGGGGACTTGGTTCCACTTGCGGCGCGAGCCACCAGTCCTCTGGATCAGCCGGCCAGGTGCGCTCGATCGCCGCCAGAGTGCGCTCGGCCAGCTTGTCCGCGGCCCGACGGATGCGTGGGACCGGCTGACTCGTGGAGGTCCCCGAGCAATCCAGCAGGTTAGCCCAGCGTTTCAGCCCCCGAGCAACCCAGGCGTTGTTGTGAAAGTAGCGGTTCCCTTCATTGTGTGTGGGATCGCTCAGATGGCGCGGCTCACCGCTGGAGACATCCGCTTCTGGCACGCCTGGTATAAGGTCACCGGCGCTTTCCGCCTCGGCGCAGAGGCCAAGCAGGTGTTCCGTCATTCGCGCGAGCGCCTGGCGCCCGTCGGTCCACCACCCTTTCGGGCCGGCTCGCTCATACAGAAGCGCCGAGACGTGTAGCAATTGCCCGTACTCGCTCAGTGACGGGCCGTAGTAGCGGATGGTTCCGTCCTTGCGGACGAAGTTCGCCAGCCAGTATCGGAAGAGTTCGACTGCCCGGCCCGAAAGGCCCCATGACGTCAGCGCGTCGACGGTCGCAATGATCGTGGGCGGGAAGCCGTCATGCCGGGTTTCGGCGTAGCCTCCCACCCCGTACTTGGGATGGTCCCCCTGGAACGTTGCGTCGATGAAAGCCAGGCCGGTCTTGACAGATAGATCCAGGAAGGGGTGCCCCGTACGCACCTCCGGCACCGTCACCAGCCTCCCGATGTTCTCGTTGACCACTGCCTGGTCGAACGCTGCATCCCCCGTCGTCGGAGCGAAAAGACCCCCAATCAAGACGAGGTCGGGCGCGCATCCCATCCGGTCAAGCTCATCTCTGACAGGGTCCGTCAGGCTTTCCCTGGATGCCGTCGTGAACATCCCTTCATTGCCCTGTGTATGCCCGTCTCGCTCTCCGGGGTGCATCTCACCTTCACCGTCCTGCGACAGGGTTGCCGCGAGAGTGTCCCGCCCGCCTCGAACTTGATGGTAACCATC
This sequence comes from Candidatus Brocadiaceae bacterium, assembly GCA_050050635.1. Taxonomy (GTDB): domain Bacteria; phylum Planctomycetota; class Brocadiia; order SM23-32; family SM23-32; genus JASFTU01. Next base: position 2,721 of record JASFTU010000342.1, on the reverse strand, counting down.
CCGCAGAATCTGTCAACCATCAGGGCCGCCAGCAACTTGAAAAGCCCTTCGCCAGCCTCAGGCTTCGGGTGAGCCTCAGCCGAACTCCCACTTTGGGCGCAGCCGATACCTGGCCTTCGAAGTCCCTCGCCTACGGGCGAAGCAGGCAGCGTAGCGCCCGAGCCGCCGAACAGGTCCAGGACGTTCTCGTCCGCACGGCTTCAACACTCTACGGCCTGGCTGGCCAGTGGCACGGGTTCATGGTCGGACCTGGTGTAGCCCTACACGGCTTGCAGGATGGCCTCGGACACGTTGGTGGGCAGTCCAGCCGCCTCTACAGCAAACCGTTCTGACCGTGTCCGGTCCGGCCGACCATCATCTTCGTGCCGCGAAGATGACGGTAGAGCAGGCGAGAGGAGTAAGTAGAAAGTAGAGAACGGCAAACGGCGTAGCGGCAACGGCCGCCGGCGCTCTGCCGGACCGCCTCTCCTGCGGTCTCCTTTCTACTCTCTACTTTCTGTCGTCCCGCCCTAGTCGTCGCTCGGCACGATGTCGCGGCTCTGGATGATCCCGCACTCCCTGTTCACGTCCCGGAACCGGACGGGCAGGCCAATGGAGCGGAACGGCTCTTGACCGTCCATGACGTGGAAGTGCAGGTGGGGACAGGTGGAATGGCCGGAGTTGCCGCACTGGCCCATCTGCTTTCCCCGCTCCACTGCATCGCCGGCGGCTACGCTCACCGTGCCTTCCTTGAGGTGACCATAGAAGGCATACTCCCTCTCTCCGTGCCGTATGACGGCGTGGTTGCCGAGCGCCAGGTCGATGTCGCTGCGCATGGCCTCTTCCGAGGGCCACTGCCCCGGCCGGTTCTCCGGGACGCCGTCGTGGGCACTGACCACCCGCCCATCGGCCGCCGCCAGTACCGGCTCACCATAGCAGTAGAAGTCTGCGTTCTTGGCCCCGTCTCCCTCATGCGTCATACCGGTTTCGCCGACTTTCACGAAATCGTAGCCGAACTGCTGTGACACTTCGGCGTAGTGGAAGTTGAAGTCGTCGACGGAGTGGCCGTTCGACGCCCACCAGTTCCCCTCGAACGGAAGGGAGTATTCCACCTCTGGCTTGTAACGAAGCAACGCTGCCTCCTGCTCGGCCTGGATGTGCGTTGAGTCCGCCTTCCTCCCCGCCACCCGCACGAGCATTCTCTCCGCCTCGAGCGCGGCGGGGTACCGGATGTAACGCACGATGAGCCCCGCCACCTGGCCGCTCTCCATCCGACGGGACGCCGTGGCTTCGGTTCCATGAACGCCGGACTGAGACGACCTCAAGACCCGGGCCAGGCCGGCGCCAGTGTACACGTGCTTCAGAAGCGACCCGGAAGTGCCCTCGAGTGCGATCTCCGCCCGCTCAAGGGTGAAGGACCCTTCCCCCACCCACGCAAGCACGATATGGCAGACGAGGCGCTCGAAGTCACCCGCGGCCTCACAGTGCTCCACTGGCAGAGCTTCTACATATAGCCGCTCGGGCCGAATGATTACCTTCAACTCGTGTCTTCGCTCTCTCACTTACCCCTCTACTTCTTAACCTCCCGGGCGACCGGTAGATCGTCATACTCCCAGGTTTGCCGCGTCGCCCTCGCAACATGTGTCACCTTGCCGCTTTCGAGGCGTATTGTAACGCTTCCGTAGAAGTCACGCATCATCAACGACGCCAGGAACCTGAACAGCCCTTCGACAAGCTCAGGGCCGTGAGGGCTTCGACTGAGCTCAGCCGAACGTCCAACGTCGAACGGCTTCTCACCCCTCGGCATGGGCTGCGTCCTCTCTCGCTGCGATGCGCTCGGCCTTCTGCCCGGTGAACTGCTCCCGGCGCTGAACGATGACGTCGCAGCGGTTCGACAGGCTCACCGCCCTGAGCACGGCCGAAGGGTAGAGCGCGTCCCGTCAGCCTTCAGCCGCCCTTGTCGCGCTGAAGGCGGTGCGTCGCCGCGCAGCTTGTCCCCGTCGGGTGAACGCAGTTGTTGGGCGAATTCCCAGTTCTCGATCTTGTCCGTGACCACGTACGTCCGCCTCGAAAACTCCGTGAATCCAATGTCTCGGACAATCTTCAAGGAAGCCGTGTTGAAGTGCCCCGTGCTCCACACCGGCGTCTGGCCTTCCTCTTGCACCCGCGCTGCGACCATGGACGCGGCGGAGCGCGCGAAACCACGGCGGCGGAACGGTGCAAGAGTGTGGACGCCCACATCAGCGTATCTCTGGCTTCGAGCAGTCGTGTATGCCAGCGAGACGATGCCCCCGTCCACAATGGCGGCCGCCGCGATGGCGTGGGCAAGGAAGTCCCTGACACTTCGGTACCCGGCGCCAGAGACTTCCGGGGGTGCCGCTGAGAGCAAAGCCGAGTCGTGCGGCGTCAGCGACCGGACGCAGGGATCCTTGAAACGATCGGCGGGACAGTCCAGTTGCAGGTTGACGTCGTGGATGAACCCGACCTTTCGTCCCGTGGACGCCTGCATCCGCTCGGCGACGCGAGGAGCGCATTCGGAGTCGACCAGGAAGCAATCCCATCCTTCCACCACGGTCAGAAGGTCCCACAGAAGATCGGGATTGCGCCCGAAGCCGGCGGGCTCCGCAGCACAGAAATCCGATTGCACGATGGCTGCCCTGGGATTCTCCGGAGTCCCCGCAACGTATGCCTTGCACAGGCCTTTCCGCAGAACATGGGCCGAGACCACGGTCTCAGGACTAT
>JASFTU010000341.1:0-3920 GCA_050050635.1 Candidatus Brocadiaceae bacterium | reverse complement strand
CCATCCAGAAGGGCACCAGCTACGTGCTGCGCCTGCGGCTGCGAGCGAACCGGGCCGACACGGTCGGGCTGAACTGCATGATGAGCCACGCGCCGTGGGAGCACCTCGGCCTGACCCGGACGGTGCGCGTAGGCCCCGAGTGGCGCGAGTACGAGCTGTATTTCGTCGCCTCCCGGGACGAGGCCCCGACCGAGGACGGCTCTGGCGGGGCCCGCATCACCCTGACCGGCCTCTCGAGGGAGGGCCTCCAGGTCGCGTTCACGCGGCCTACGCTGAGGCAGGCGGCGGTGACCGGGCTGCCGGCGGGAGAGGGCCTGGCGGAGGGCGTGGCCTGGCCCAGCCGGGATGCCGGCGGCCGGACCCCCGCCGTTCGACGGGAGATGGTCCGCTTCCTGCGCGATACGGAAGTCGCCTATTGGGATGGAATGCGCCGGTACCTTCACGATGAACTCGGCGTGCAGATGCCGGTGACCGGCACGGCCGTCGGATTCACGTCGCCGTACGTGGCCGCTGAGTCGGCCGACTTCGTGGACTCGCACGCCTACTGGCAGCATCCCCACTTCCCCGGCCGGGCGTGGGACAGCGAAGACTGGCTGGTGCCGAACCGGACCATGGTCAACGCGGCGGACGGCGGTACGATCGCCGGCCTGTCCGCCCGACGCGTCTTCGGTCTGCCGTACACGGTGACCGAGTACAACCATCCCCGCCCCAACGAATACTGCGCCGAAGGTTTCCCGCTCGTCGCCGCGCTGGGCGCTTACCAGCGGTGGCAGGGCATGTTCCAGTTTGCCTACTGCCACAACGACACCTTCGAGACGGACCACTTCGGCAGTTTCTTCGACATGAAGGCCGATCCGGCGAAGCTCGCCGTGATGCCGGCGTGCTCGGCCGTCTTCCGCCACGGGCTGGTCGGACCCGCGCGGGACGCCGCGGCCGGTAAGTTGCCCCTGGCAGAGAGGCTGGACCTGCTGTTCAGCAACGGCCCCCGGGCGATCGACGCGTACGCCGGCGGCGTCTCCCGCGAAGGCTGGCGGAACTCCCGGATAGGGGTCGAGCAGGCGACGGCGCCGCGTGAGCGCGAAGGGGGGATCGGCCACCTTGAGTGGCGGACCGGCGAAGGGGAAGGTGTCCTGAGCTTCCGCGGACGGGGATGTGCCGGGCTGATCGGTTTCTGTGAGGGCGAAGAGTTCGAGGTCGGCGACGTCCGGCTCCGGCCGGGCCGGACATCGCTGGACGGTTTCTCCGTGGTCGTCCTGGCACCTGTCGACGGACAGGGGGCGGGTGAAGCCGGCAGCTACCTGCTGACCGCCGTAGCTCGCTCGGCCAACCGGGACATGGGATGGAACGAGGAGCACAACTCGGTCGGCACCGCGTGGGGCAGCGGCCCCACGCTGTGCGAGGGCGTTCCGCTCACGCTGACGGTGCGGGGGGACGGGGAGCACCTGGAGGTGTACCCCCTGGGGCCGGCGGGAAGGCGGCGAGAGCGGGTGCCTCCGCAGATGCAGGGCGGCGGCTCGACCGTCTTCCGCCTGGGACCGCGGCAGAAGACGCTGTGGTATGAGCTGGTGGTGGCCGACTGACCGCGCGCACCGGAGAAAGGAGGAGGCACTCGGACCGTGAGATACGCACTTCTGGACGGCACGAGTATCGAGGTGTCGGTGGTGTGCCTGGGGACGATGGCGATGTGTCCCCACAAGACGTACGGCGAGCCGGACGACGAGGAATCGGTGGCGGCCATCCGGGCGGCACTGGACGCCGGTATCAACTTCTTCGACACGGCGGAGGCCTACGGAGACGGTTATGCCGAAGAGATCCTCGGTCGCGCCCTGGAGGGCAGGCGGGACGAGGCGGTGATCGCCACCAAAGTCTCCCGGCGCCATCTCCGTGAGGAGGATCTCCGGCGCTCGTGCGAGGATAGCCTGCGCCGGCTTCGCACCGACCGCATCGATCTGTATCAGGTGCACTGGCCGAACCATGAGATTCCCTTCGAGGAGACGGCGGGACTGCTCGACGCACTTCGGGAGGAAGGCAAGGTCCGCGCCTGGGGCGTGTCCAACTTCGGCAAGCTGGACCTGCCCGGGGCGCTCGAGGCAGGTCGGCCCGTGTCCAACCAGGTGCCCTACAGCCTGCTGTGGCGCGCTGTCGAGCACGACATTGTCCCCGTCTGCGTGGAGCGGGACGTGAGCATCATCTGCTACAGCCCTCTCGCTCAGGGGATACTGACCGGCAAGTTCGGGGGGCCGGAAGAGATACCACCGGCGCGAAGACGTCCCCGCTACTGCGATGAGGGGGTCATCGACCTGGCCTTCGACGTGGTGGCGGAGGTGCGCGCCGTCAGCCAGGAGATCGGCGAGCCGATGGCCGACGTCGCTCTGGCGTGGCTGCTGGCCCGGCCGGGCGTGACCTCAGTGATCGCCGGAGCGTCGAGTGGCGAGCAGGTGGTGGAGAATGCTCGGGCGGGCAACCTGGAGCTGCCGGCGGGGATCCTGGAACGCCTCACGCGGGCATCCCGGCCCTTGAGGGACGCCCTCGATGCAAATCCCGACATGTGGCAGGCGGGGGAGGATTCCCGCTACCGCTGAAGGGGCCTCTGTTTCAGCCCTTCGGAGGCCGCCACAGCACGGGCAGTGCTTTGCCGCTGGGCAGCTCCTCCGGGGGTTGCCTGACCACCTTGAGCTGCCCGGCTTCTTCCAGGAACCGCGTTGTCAGTGCGGTTGTGGGGTGGGGGCGACCGAGCGCGCGAAGGAAAGCGCGGCGCACGGCCTCTTCGTCCATCTCCCCCAGAGCGGGATCCACGGCCAGCACGTAGCGGGTCACGCCCGTGGCCCCGGGTTCAGCGATCAACTGGTAGTCGCCGATCCTGCCTCCGAACTCCGCCGGCAGGACCTCCTCGAGGATGCGGAACACTTCGGTGCCCTCGAAAGTCAGTCCCTCCGGCGTCAGCCTGCTGTAGCTCCATACGTCGCGCAGGTGGAGCGTCAGGCCGGCCTCTGCCCACGGACACCCGCACTCACGCCGCTCCAGCACCCCGCAGTCCCCCGTCTCGACGTTCAGCGCCACCTTCTGCCCGTGACGCGTCAGGTCCGTGACCGCAAGCGCGTTCACCTGTTGACCGTCCTCGAGCCGTCGCGGCACGGCGATCAACGCGTGAGTGTCCAGGAACACGTGCATGTCATCCGGAGCGACGGCGGCACGACACCCTCCGGCTATCCAGCTGTGCTCCACCGTCCCGTAGAGGGGGACGCATGCGGCTCCCGTACCCTCGATCGTGCGCCGGCGCGCCGCGGTTATGGATTCTCCGAACGGCAGGAAGCAGGTGCCGGCCAGGGAAATGCTGCGCCGGCTCGCCTCCAGTGCGACCCGGACGGCACTGGAGGCGTAGGTCACCAGGCACGGTACCCGGCCCCCGGACAGCTCGGAGGTGATCCACCCGAGAACGGGTGCACAGTTCTCGACCGGAACGCGGCGGGGAAGGGGGGTCGGCACGCCGAACAGCCGGGACAGGAGAGTCAGGCCGTAGGCCTCCAGGCGGACCAGGCGCGGCCGGCGCCACGGGGTCAAGGGAACCTGTGAGAACCACCGAACGGGCGTGCTGCCGCACCGGCTGAACTTCATCAGGAACGCGACTGCGGAATACGTGGGAGGGACCCACATGCCGACTCTGATCCTGTCGCGGGGCGGTCCGAGGGCGTCGAGGATGGCGCCGTACTGGTACTCGCGCTCCCGGAAACCGCCAAAGTTCACCCGGACCGTCTTCGCAGTGCCCGTGCTGCCGCTGGTCGCCCCGCTGAAGTGCGTCTGCCCCCGCGGGTTGTCGAACTGCTCGGGCGAGAAGTGGAACGTGGCACTGCCGCGCCGCGCCGGCTCCAGGCCTTTGAACTCGTCGTGGGTCACGTAGACCCCGGAGCGGTGCAGCTCCG
>JASFTU010000340.1:0-3922 GCA_050050635.1 Candidatus Brocadiaceae bacterium | reverse complement strand
GAGGCGGTTGCGCAGCACCTTCACCCGCTGCAGCTCCCCGCCTCCGCGCGAGACGTGGATCGGCCCGTAGTCGGAGTGGGCGATCTCGTTGTCGGTGAACGCGATATCGTCCATGAACGCATCACCCCCCGGCTGCGCGTAGATCGCCCGGACGGTGTGCTCGAAGCGGCAGTTGGCCACGCGGATGTCGGAGCACGTGCCCAGCGCCTTCACGCACGCGGGGTCCTCCTCGGCAATCGTCCACCAGCGGTCGTACCAGTGAGCCACGTTCTGGAACCGGAAGGTCAGGCCCGTCACGTGGATGTGGCTCTGGTTCCGGACGTCCAGGAGGGTGAGTTCGGAAGCGGCCTCGATCAGCGACTCGTTGGGATTCCGGTCTTCGGGCAAGCGAACGTACAGCGCGCCAACGTTCCCGCCCTGCACGGTGGTGTAGTAGTACTCGCCGGGCTGATCGAGGAAGCGCGGATGGTTGTCCAGGTAGTAACGGCAGTGCAAGATGGGAGCCCGGGAGGAGGCGTCCCCCCAGGGCCCGGCGAAGCGGATGGCGTGGCGCTCCGGGTCGTATGCCTCCACGGCGTTGGCGTAGGGTGTGCCCATGACGCCCGCGTACTCGCTCCAGACGGTGGCCCCCTCGTAGGCGTTCGGGTCGGTGGCGGTCAGGTGTTCGGTGTCGATGCCCCAGGCCTTGGCTTCCTTCTCACCGTCGGGGCCGACCGCCTCCTTCGTGACGTCTTCCCACTCGTACCACTCGCTCTTCACGTCGTCGGGGTCGCTCACTTCCCAGTCAGGTTCCCGCGCCAGCTGGATGCGCGTGATGGCACCGTCATGGACTTCCCACATGGCCGTGGGCGTGAAGCTGGCGTCGGTGTACATGAACCAGACGTTCTGCGGGTCGGGCATGGAGGCGGGGGCATTCTCGGCATCCAGCTTCTGCCAGCCGCCGGCGATCCTGACCGCGCCGTGGATGCACGCCTCGCCGCTGCCCCAGGAGGGGTCGGAGGTCAACCGTATCGGATTGCCCGGCTCGCCTGACTCGTCCGCGACCAGGCTGCCCCGATAGACCACGCCCCGCTTGAACACGTAGGTGTGGACGCCCTCACAGGCGGCCGCGTTGCCAGTCGCGTCCGCATCCCAGGGATGGTGCTTCCAGGCGGTGCCCGGTGAAGTGCCGGCCCTCTCGTCGTCCCCGCCCTCGAAGTCGATGTAGCGGACCGAATCACCCGCCTCAAAGACGAAGGGCCTGGGGGCCCACTGCAGGTCACCCTCGGGGGTAACCCGCGCGTGCGCCTTCTGCCAGGAGTACTCGGCTGTCGGCTCCGCGGCCAGCATGCCGCATCCGGAGGCCGCCAGAACGACTCCCACAAACAGCGCCATCGCGAAGACCTTCGTCCCATGCATCGGAGCGCCCTCCCACATGTTTCCCTTTCACAGCCTGCCAGCACTGCCAATCTAACACCCTTCAGAGCTTCCGGCAAACAGCCGACCTCTACCGCGACCCGCGCAGGTCCAGGTGATCAGGTTCGATCGTCGCGCCCCCGGCGACTTCCCGTTTCGGCCACGAGCCGTTGCAGCTCGCGCAGGAACTCCTCGCCGAACGCCGCCCTCACCGTGCGGGCCACTCCGGGGTCAAGCGACCCGGACGCCCCCTCGCGCGGCACGTTGCACGGGAAGGAGAAGCCGTCCTCATGCACGGAGAGGACGGGGGGATCCGAGCTGGTCAGCGAAAGCGGCCAGAGCGTGCAGGACTCCGGCTTGACGCGATCCGGAGCCAACCCCCGTTCCAGCGCCGCCGAATGCAGCGAGCAGAGGACCTCTCCCCCCGGCGCCCGATACGCCAGGGTGCACAGGCCGGCGTCATCCCTGCGCAGCGCATACGCCCCGGGCCCGATCTGCCGGACTATCTCCCCCGGGTCGGATGGCAGCCGGCCGGCGAGCCGGCGCGCATGGGGCAGCAGCGCCAGGATGCGTTCGCGCTCCACGTCGCCGATCCAGACGTCGTAGCACGCGCAGCAGCTTCCCGAATCCCTGCACAGCGCCGGATCGCAGGCGTGAGCCAGCGACTGCAACGCCGACACGTCCACCAGGCGTTCCTGGACCAGGACCCGGTCACTGCCCGGACTCACGCTGCACGCTCCCTGTCGCGGAACCGGTGCCCCCGATGCGCCGCTACGCCCAACGGTCCCGATAGATAATGTCATCGCGCCCCATTCGCGCCCTGGGCTCGGGCCAGTCGGTGGGATAGCCCAGCGGCAGCAGCTCCACCACCTCCACCGTATCCGGTATGCCCAGGATGCGCCGCACTTCGGCCGGATCGAACGCGCCGATCCAGCACGTGCCCAACCCCAGCTCCCGGGCGGCCAGCGTCATGTGGTCGATGGCGATGGCGACGTCCACCAGGAAGCTCGGATGACCGCAGGGCATCAGGTGGTCGTGCTCGGCCGCGCAGGCGACGATCACAACGGGCGCCTGCCCCACGAACTGCTGCCCGTTGGCCGCATCGATCAGTTGCCGCCGAAGCTCGGCATCCCGCACCACGACGAAGCGCCACTCCTGGCGGTTGGACGCCGACGGGGCGAGCCGGCCCGCCTCGAGCACCTGCTCGAGCTTCTCCTGTTCCACGTCCGTGTCCCGGTATGAGCGCACGCTCCGCCGCCGCTTGATCGCTTCAAAGACCTCCATGCTCGCCTCCTGCAGGAACCTGTCATGTCGAGAACGAGTTCGCCTGCCCTCCGACAGCGATTGTAGGTGCCGGGCGCGCGCCGGTCAACTTTTGCCGGGATCGCCGCAGCAGCCTATAATGACCGTTTCACGCGTTTTGGGAGTTCGGGTGGTGTCTGCAATCCAGTTCCCGGCTTCGGCATTGCTCCTGACGCTGGCCATCGTGCTGTCGGCCGCCGCGCCTCCGGCCGACGCTCCCGCGCCGAGGGTCGTCTGCCTGCGCGTGGCCGAAGGAGAAGTGGCCGGCCGACTCGAGGCGCTCCGAGAGGATGCGCTTGTCTTGACAGATGGCGGCGAACGGCGGGAGCATGATCTGCACGCCTTCCGCGAGGTCCTGTTCCCAGACGTGCTTCCCTCACCCGTCACTCCCGGCTTCAAGGCCTGGACGACGGACGGCGGGGTACTCCTGGCACACGAACTGACGGGCGGAGAAGGAGTCGTCCAGCTCCAGGGCTACGGCTGGCGCGCCGAGGGTCTGGCCCTCCAGGACGTGCGCGCCATCGCGACACGGCGGTTCCTCCTGTCCCCATCCGATGCGGAAGTCGCCCGACTGGCCGCCACGCGCTCCGATCCACCGGTGGGGGAGGACCGGTTGATGCTCATCAGCGAAGGCCGGCCGGTCGTCGGCTGCGTCGTGGAGGACCTGTCCAGAGCCGGGGTGCAGGTCGTGGGGGAACGAGAGCCGATCCCCTGGCGCGACGTCGGCTGGATGGTGCTTGCGGCAACGGTCCCCGCTGACCACCCGCCGTCCGCAGGGCACGAACTGCAACTGGCCTCCGGCTCCCGCATCCCGGCGGACTCCCTGAGGCTGCGCGGGCGCGAACTGACGGCCCGCGCGGGTGCGACGGTGTACTCCATCGAGCTGGAGCGTGTCCGGCGGATCCGGCTCGCGCCCGTCCTGTACCGCTACCTGAGCGACATGGAGCCACTGCAGATCGAATCCGAGCCCATTCTCGACGTCGTCTGGCCCCCGCGCTTCGATTCGGCGCTCGACGGGGGCGAGCTGGCTCTGGACGGCCGCGCCTACCCGAAGGGCATCGCCATGTATCCGCGCACGCGCGCCACGTTCCCTGTGCCTGAGGGAACCGCGCGGTTTCTGGCCACCGTCGGGGTTGACGACGCTGCCGGCAGGCGCGGTAGCGTGGTCTTCCGGGTACTGGTGGACGGGGAGGAGGTGTTCGCGACCGAAGCCCTGAGTGCGGCC
>JASFTU010000339.1:0-3927 GCA_050050635.1 Candidatus Brocadiaceae bacterium | reverse complement strand
GCCAGTAGCCTCAGCGGCGCCCGAAGCGGCGTCGGCCGCCGTTCTGAAGTTCGCCGGCACTGCGCGGGAAGCCATCCTCGCCTCCCCACCCAGGTTGCTTGCCTCCACCGGGACCGTCTACCGTCGGGCACGTCTGTTCGACGTCAGCGAGCGGGTCCCGGGCTTCGAGGTGGAGTCCCTGGTACGCCTGCCCGGGCGTTGGGCCGACCAGGCGCCCATCCTCACCACGGCCGACCTGCCCTCTCCTCTCCGGAGCAGCTCCGAAGTGGAGTTCCTCCGCGACACCGACAGGGCCGCAGTCCTCGCCGCAGGCGGAGCGATCCGCGCCTACCCCCTGCCCCTCCTCCGGCGTTACGGTGGAGTTCGGGATGAGGTGGGGGGCCGACCGGTGTTCGTCTGCTGGAACGCCTGGACCCAGTGTGTCCGAGCCTTCATCGGCCGCTCCGGAGACGGTGAGGTGGACTGGCGGGACTCCGGGCTCCTCTACCGCGGGAACCACGTGTACTATGACGAGGAAACCGGTTCCCTCTGGGACTCCTACGACGGACAGGCCCTCTGCGGGTCGATGGCGGGCGAGCGGCTGGAGGAGCTGCCCTGCGTGACGTGGCCGTGGGCGCAGTGGCGAGCCGAGAACCCGTCCGGCGAGGTGCTGGCGGTCGCGGAAGAAGCTGAGACCCCCGCCGAGGGTGAGGAGGGCTACCTTCGCTCCTCCGTCATCCCCTTCCCTCTGAAGAGTGCCGACTTCTCAGAGGACGCGCTCGAGCCGAAGGACTTCGTGCTCGGAGTCACGCTGGACCGGGTCTCCCGAGCCTATCCCCTGGGCGCGCTGGCAGACAACGGGACCTTGGTGGTCAAGGATGCAATCGGTGGGCAGCGGTTCGACGTCCACGTCACTTCCCACCGGACGGGCTACGCGGTGGCGGACGGACATTCACTGAACGCGCCGGTCATGCTCTGGTTCGCGTGGAAGCTTATCCACCCGGACAGCGATATCTACACCGTTCCCTCGTCCGCCGGCGGGCCGTGAAGCTCCATGTCGCCTCTGGCCAGGACCATCCGAGCGTTCTCCACGTCCCGTTCTATCTGCTTCCGCAGTCCACCGGCTCCCCCGAAGGTCTCCTGGTCCCGCAGGTGCTCCACGAACTGCACCTCCAGGTCCTGCCCGTACAGCTCCCCTTCGTAGTCGATCAGGTGGACCTCCACAACCATCTCGGCGCCCGGCTCCTCGTGGAAGGTGGGCCGCACACCCACACTCGTCACCGCCGGCAGGGGCTCTCCATCGGTGTAGGCCAGTGAAGCGTACACCCCGCTGGGGGGGACTGTCTCATTGTGCAGGTCCAGGTTGGCGGTGGGATAGCCGAGCCGGCGGCCGCGCCCATCGCCATGAACGACCGTTCCGTAGAGGGAGAACGGCCTGCCAAGCAACCTTGCGGCCTGCCGGAACTCGCCCGCGCGGATGGCCTGGCGGATGGCGGTGCTGCTGACCGGGCGTCCGTGGAGCTCGACCGGCGATACGGTGACGACCCCGAACCCCAGGCGCCTGCAGAGCTCCGGCCCACCTTCCCGGTCCCGACCGAACCGGCAGTCGAAGCCCAGCACAAGGAGCCGGGCACCCAGAAGCTCCCTGAAGACTTCCTGCGCAAACGCCTCTGCGCTCATCCGGGCGATCTCTTCGGTGAAGTTGACGACGACGCAGAGGTCAACGCCCATGCCCTCAAACAACCGCACGCGGTGGTCCAGAGAGGTGATGGCCGGCTGGACGTGAGCCCGGAGGAGAGAGGTGGGCTCGCGGTCGAAGGTAACGATTGTGGCGCCGCACGCGCGCTTCCCTGCCTCGGCCAGTGTTCGCTCTATAACCCGTGCGTGCCCGAGGTGAACGCCGTCGAAGACGCCAAGCGTAGCAACGCAGCACGGGAGAGACTCAGGTTGGTCGCCGGGCCAGGCGATAACACGCATGGTCTGTCATTCCGCCGGCTTGGCCGTGCTCCTCTCAGCGGCCGCGAGGAGGCCCTCGAACCAGGTGTCCAGCAGGTGCCGCTGCTTCAGGTACTGCTGCCGCACACGCGCAACCGTATGCTCCTGCGCCAACTCATCGGGGCGAGCCGGGCGGCGTTCGGTCACTTCCATCACGTACACGCGGGAGACGGGTGGCCCCTCCCGGACGAGTGCGAGTTGGCCGGGATCGAGGCCGAACGCGCGCGCCACCACACCGGGCACTCGCCGCCCGATTCCGGGAACACGCTCCGTCATACGCGTGAAAGACTCGCTCTCCCGAACCTCCAGCAACGCCCGGTCCTCGCCACCGGATCCGGCCGTGCTTCCCCCGACGAGTGCTCGGAGCCGCGCCTCGAACTCCTCGCCTGCCCCGCGCAGCCCCACCTGTTCGGCCCGCCCCTTCAGCTTCTGTGCGAACTTCACTGCGCGGTCGAGCGCCGTCTGCTCCAGGTAGTCGCTGCGGACCTGCTGCTGCACGGCCTCGAAGCTCTGCACCTCCGGCTCCCTGCGGCCGAGCACCTGACAGACCACGTAAGGCCCCTCAGAGGGGGTGATGCGCGTGGGCACGTAGAGGCTTCGCTCCGCCGAGAACGCGAACTCCGCCAAACGCTCGCCGGCCGGCGCAAGGATGCTGAGCTCCTCCCGGGAAACGAACTCTCTGCCTGTCGGGGTGGAGACGAGCCTGTACTGCAGACCGTGCCTTCTGGCCATCTGCCCCAGGGGCTGGGGCGCGTTACCGTATCTTGTGCCCGCCTCCGCCAGATCGTCGAGCGCCGCCCCCACGCGCCGCAACGCTTCTTCCTCTGCACGTTGGCGTGCCAGTCTGCGCCGTATCTCGCCCCGGACTTCGCCCAGCGGCTTGTACTGCTGCTTCGCATCCTCGGTCGCCTCTTCTTCCCCGCCCTGTTCGGCGGCTTCCTCGACATCGACCGCGTAATCCTCTCTATGGTCCTCGTAGTAGGCGGCGATGTCCGTCTCGGCCACGTCCATCTCCGACGCTATACGATCCAGGGGTGCGACCGCGTATTCGACTTTCACCCGTTCGGGCGCCATGTAGCCGTAGGCGCCGTCCTCCGCGCCGGGCAACCTGTCCTTGTGCTCCTCGTAGAATGCCCGCAGCTCCTCAAGAGGGGCCTCTCCGAGGGACGCAAACAGCTCCCCGTCCAGCTCGACGTAGCGAATGCGGGCCCGCTCACTGCGGAAGGCGTATGCCTGCCAGACCTCCGGATAAGCCGCCACGGCAGCCGACGCCTTCAGGCCGATGAGCTTCGCAACGCTCGCAAGCTGGCCGAACCACCGGGAGACCTGGGCGTCCGTGTAGCCCGTCTGGGCGAGGAAAGACTGGTAGCGACGCCTGCTGAACTGCCCCGCCTCGCTCAGCACGGCCACACCCGTCAGCAGGTCCGTCACCTCACCGGGGGATGCCTCAACACGCGCGGCCCGCGCCTCCCGCAGGAGCACGACGAACCGCCACACCGAATCCTCACCGATCTGCACCGTGTCGGGGAAGATGAACCGGCGGAACTGGCCGGCCAGAACCGCATAGGTGGACCGGGCCCGAAGGCTGCCTCCGCCCGCCGCCCGGAGCGCCATCCACGGGTCGGTCAACCCGAGAACCAGGGCCACATGTAGCGCACCCCTGGCATCCATCAGATCATTCCGCGTGACATCCTTCTCCCGGATGGTGCCCACAACCTGCCCCTGCGAGCGCCTGAACATGTTGAGCGCGGGCAGAAGGCCCCACCCCAGGATCAGGAGCACGGCGGCGGCTGCCAGGAGATGACGCTGATGCCTGCGCAGCCAGCGAGTCAGAGCCACACGAACCTCCTGCTGTAGAAAGGGGGGAGAACGACTTCTGGACTATAACCGATGCGCCTCGGGGTATCAACTCCAGCGGAGGGAGCACGAGCTCAGGGTTCCTCGACCACCACG
>JASFTU010000338.1:0-3941 GCA_050050635.1 Candidatus Brocadiaceae bacterium | reverse complement strand
CCCATGCTTCGGCCATGGTTTCGGGGGAGAGCTGCTCGTCGTCGGGCTGGATGACGACCTTGACGGGCAGACCGTACTGCCGGGCGAACTCGAAGTCCCGCTGGTCGTGCGCGGGCACGGCCATAACCGCCCCGGTGCCGTACTCCATCAGCGCGTAGTTGGCCACCCACAGGGGGACCTCGTCGCCGTTGACCGGGTTGATCACGTGACGCCCGGTGAAGACGCCGGCCTTCTCCACGGCCCCCGAGGCACGGGCGAGCGCCGTCTGCTCGTGGGCCTCGGCCACGAACTCCATCACCTCCTCCTCGTACTCCGTGCCCGCGACCAGCTCGGGGACGGCGGGATGCTCAGGAGCCAGAGACATGAACGTCACGCCCCAGAGCGTGTCGGGTCGGGTGGTGAAACACGGCATCGGCTCGCCGGTATGTGCGACGGTGAAGTTGACCAGGGCCCCCTCGCTGCGCCCTATCCACTCCGCCTGCATGCGGCGCACCCGCTCCGGCCAGGCGCCCAGGAGTTCCAGGTCGTCAAGCAGCCGCTGAGCATAGTCGGTGATCCGGAAGAACCACTGGGGCAGGTTCTTCTGGGTCACCGGCGTGTCACAGCGCTCGCACAGGCCGTTGACCACCTCCTCGTTGGCCAGGCCCGTGCGGCAGCTCGGGCACCAGTTGACCGGCGCCTCGTCGCGATAGGCCAGGCCCCGCTCATAGAGCTGCAGGAAAACCCACTGAGTCCACCGGTAGTAGCCCGGCTCGCTGGTGTTGATCTCCCGGCTCCAGTCGTAGCTTATGCCGAGCGACTCCATCTGGTCCTTCATCAGGGGGATGTTGCGCGCCACGGACTCTTTGGGGTGCAGGCCTCGCTTGATGGCGGCGTTCTCGGCCGGCAGGCCGAACGCGTCCCAGCCCATCGGGTGCAGGACGTTGAACCCCTGCATGCGCTTATACTGGGCGACCACGTCCCCCAGGATGTAGTTACGCCCATGCCCCACGTGGAGCGCACCCGACGGATACGGGAACATGACCAGGCAGTAGAACTCGGGCTTGTCGCTCCGATCCGGGCACTCGAAAAGACCCGTCTCGCGCCAGTACCGGCGCCAGCGTGTCTCAATGTCTTGAGGCACGTACCGATCTTTGCTCATTCGCTGATTGCTCCGTCAGAGGCCGGACACGATGCAGGCTGTGAGGAGATAGGGGGGATTATATAGCGCAGGAGCACACCCGTTCAAAGGACGGCATCTACGGTCGGCCGGCATGGCGAGGCTGGTTCCCCCGGGCTCAGCAGCGGGACCGGTTGGGCCGGGCCTACCCGGCCCTGCGGATGCGGTAGTTCCCGTCGACCGTCTTCCTCAGACGGACCGTGGCGCGCTTGCCTGCCTTGACTCCGAAGCTGTCTCCCTGGTAGAGGCTTCCGGGGTCGGTGGCGTACTGGAAGTAGATGTCGTATCGGCCACCCGGCACGAGTGCGCACGCCGAACCCTCCGGAGGAACGATGAAGTCGCAGCCCTTCGTGCCGGAACGTAAACCCACTTTGACAGGGAACATACTGTCGCTGACCACCCGCACTTCTGCACCGGAGTAGCCGGACAGATTCGGGATGGGCTCCGCGAAGTCGCTGGCGTACTCCGGCCAGTCGCATCGCTCGGCCGAAGTCTCAACATGCAGGTCCTCACCACACACGTAGATGACCTGCAGCCCGTTCTCGTCAACCCAGGGCTTCACTGTGGTGAGCTTCATCCTCACCACAACGTCGCTCTGGGGTGGTATGCCCCAGGTCATCTCCCGCCAGTGGACCTTCGTGCCGTCTTCGCGACGCGACCCGTCCATCAGCCACGTCAATCCCGGTGAGTCCGGGCCCCAGAAGGCGTATATGCGGGGGTTCTCAGAGATGGCAGAGAACTCGACACGCTGCTCCTCGTTCAGGCCGAGCCAGAAGGGATCTATCCCGTAGATGGCGGGCCACTCCACCCGGCACCCCATCACCTCGTCCTTGATGGCGGGCCTCTTCAGGAAAGCCACGCCCTTCGCGGGGCGCTTGACGCTCAGGTCCTCTCCGAAGAAAAGCTTCGCGAACGCCCCCGGATCGACCTGCCAGCGGTGCTCGGCCCAGTCGGGAAGGGACACCGGCTTCTCTGAGGCTGCTTCGGCGGCCGCCTCGCGCTCCTCCGTGGCGCCGGCACGTTGTCCCCCTCGGTCGGGGGCGGGCTCCTGCCCCGTCGGGCCGCCTCGGTCCGCCGGCACTGCCGCTGCGTGTTGCTCGGAGGGCGTCCGTTCCCGTAACGCCGCCACGCCGCCACGCCGGGGCAGGTCGAAGGCCACGTGCGTGGTGGTGCCCCACTTCTCGACCTCTGCGTTGTCCGCGCGGGCAGGCTCTGCTGCGTAGTTGTTGCCGGAGACGATCCCATCTTCATAGCCGTCCAGACTCGCCTTCAGCTCGATCGTCTCGATTGTCTGGAGCAACAGATGCCGGTCCCAGCTGAGGGGGGTCGTCCCCTTGTACTTCCCGTTCAGGTACACCCTGGCACCGGACGGTGTCGAGGAAACGGTGAACGTGTAGGTCCCGGGCAAGGGTATCGGGCAGCCCCGCCCCATGATGCCGAAGCTATCCGGGGCCGCACATCCGACCAACAGAACGGACACCAGCAACAGACAGGGGCCAGCTCTACCCATCGTGCTCTTCCTTCCCTTCTCACTATTGTCCCCGGCCACCAGGTGCGACCGCCCTGCCGCCAGAGCCGGAGACCCATCCCGCCAGCATGGCCCATTTACCATAACGGAAGCGCTCCCGCGCTGCACCCGCGGGAGCGTGACCACCGATCCAACTCACCAGGGGGATCCTGCACCTCCTCGGGAGGTGAGGACGCCGGGCCCAGGAGCGTCGCGACGACGCCGTTGACGCGGGTCGGCTGTCGCCTATACTGTTGGAAGCAACGAGACCACGGGAGGCCACCGATGGCGTCGCCGACGGGCATTCTCGCCATGGACACGGGCAACACCTCGGTGAAGTGCGCAGTCCACCGGGAGGGCCGCTGGCAGCCCGTGTGCCAGGTGGAGACGCGGCCTATCGAGAGCCTGCGTTCCCGGCTCCTGGAAGCGCTCCCGCCCGGCGAGGGCGGCAACCTGCCATCAGAGCGCGTGCTGGCCTGCTCCGTTCACCCGCCCGCGGACGAGGCGGTCCGCGCGTTCTGCGCCGAGGTGGTCGGAAGGGAGCCCGAGTTTTTCGGAGCTGACCTCCCGGTGCCCCTGCCGACCGACGTCCGCGAACCGGAAGCGGTCGGCACCGACAGGCTCCTGCTGGCGCTGGGCGCCCGCGACCTGCACGGTGCCCCATGCATCGTCGTTTCGGCCGGAACGGCGGTGACCGTGGACCTGGTGGACGCCGACGGTCGCTTCGCCGGAGGCGCGATCGGACCCGGATTCGGGCTCTCCGCCGAGGCCCTTCACGCCCGCACCGCCCTCCTGCCGCGCGTCGAGGTGGTCGTCCCCGACGTCGGCCCGGGGAAGGACACCGCCGAGGCGCTCCGCAGGGGCATCTACTGGTTCTGCGTCAGCGGTGTGGCCACGCTGATGGAGCAGTACCGCATGACGGGCGGCTCGCCGGATGCCCCGGTCGTCTGCACCGGCACCGACGCGGAGCTGCTGCTCCGATTCCTGGCGCCGGAGGACGTCCGTCACGAGCCGAACCTGATCTTCCGCGGGATGGGGGCCGCCCTGACGGCCCCATCGTGAGCCGCCCGGACGCCGCGGCGCCTGCGTCCCGGTCAGATGATCTCCAGCTCGTCCGTCGCCGGCAGCGGCGGGAAGGGCGCGGTCGGGAGGGTCTGGTACCAGAAGGCCACCGAGGCGATATCGTCCTGCAGCGGCAGGTAGCGGCCGCCGCTCCGCCAGCCGAGCGCCTGGATGGTGACGCGCAGGTTCTCGGTGAACCGCACCGGGTCGGTG
>JASFTU010000337.1:0-3955 GCA_050050635.1 Candidatus Brocadiaceae bacterium | reverse complement strand
CATCAGCGTGGTTATGCCCGTCTGGAACGCCGAGGACTACGTGGAGGAGGCGGTCCACTCCGCCCTTGCCCTGCCTCAGTCCCTGGAGGTCCTGCTGGTGGAGGACGGCTCCACCGACGGCAGCCTCGCAGTGTGCCGCCGCCTGGCGGAGGAGTCGGACCGCGTCCGCCTGCTGCGTCACCCCGGCGGCCAGAACCGCGGGCCGGGTGAGTCGCGGAACGTGGGCATCTGGCATGCATGGGGCCGCTACATCGCCTTCCTGGACGCCGATGACCGATATCTGCCGAACCGCTTCGAGGTGGACGTGCCCTTACTGGAGCGGGAGGGAGCGGTGGACGGAGTCTATGGCGCCGTGGCGACGGAGTTCGAGGAGGGCTATGCCCCGATGGCTGGGGGCGACAGGGAAGTGACCACTCTGGAGGCGCCCGTACCGGCGGCCGAGCTGCTCGCCGTGCTGCTGGAGGGCGTGCACGGGGCGATGTGCACGGACGGGGTGACGGTCCGGCGCGAGGTGTTCCGGCGGGCGGGGTTGTTCGACCCTGACCTGCGGCTGGCGCAGGACACGGCCATGTGGCTGAAGCTGGCCGCCTCCTGCACGCTGGTGGCCGGGAGCATTGAGGAGCCGGTCGCCGTGCGTCGACGCCAGCCGGGCAATCGCGCGACGCCCGAGAATCCGCTCTGGCGCGAGTCCGCCTGCGCGTGCCTGTCCAGCGTCCTGGCGTGGGCCTCGCGTGAGGGCATCGAGCGCGAGAAGCTGGAGCTGCTGAAGGACCGGCTGTTCCGGGAACTGGCGTACCGGCGTCTGGGCAGGGCCCGGGGCGTGCGGCGCCTTGGGCTGGTGCTGAAGCGGCTGGCGCGGTACGGTCTGCGGCATCCCTACCTCTTCGCTCGGGCGGCCCGAAGGTTGGTCATCGGAACCAGGAGACGGTTGCGGCACGTGCTGGGTGCGGCTCCAGCCGTCGGGGCGGTGCCGGCCTGCAAGCCCGAGCGCGAACTGGCCTACTGGCGCAGGCGCAGGGCGGAGGAGGGCCACCTGGGGGGTGCGCACTACGAGGAATTCTACAGCCGCGGAGTGGGGCTGGAGCCCTCCTTCTACGAGGGGAAGCGGATCCTGGACCTCGGATGCGGTCCGCGGGGAAGCCTGGAGTGGGCCGAGATGGCGAGTGTGCGCGTCGGCCTGGACCCGCTGGCGGCCGAGTACCTGGAGTTCGACGTGGGCGCGCAAGAGATGGACTACGTGGCCGGTGCAGCGGAGCGGATGCCGTTCGCCGACGCAAGTTTCGACGTGGTCAGCTCATGCAACTCGCTCGACCACGTCGACGACGTACGGGAATCCGCCGAGGAGGTTGTGCGCGTCCTCGCGCCCGGCGGGTTGTTCCTGCTGCTGGTGGACGTGTACCGCGCCCCGACCGTCTGTGAGCCGCATTCGCTTTCCTGGGACGTGTTGAGGCTGTTCGGACCGCAGATGGAGGTGGTGGAAGAGCGCCATCTCCGTCCGGCGTCCGAGGGCATCTACACCGCCGTGAGGCGGGGTGTCCCATACGGCGACGCCGGGCCGACCGGGCGTCCCGGCGTGCTGCTGGCGAAGCTGAGGAAGAAGCGCGATTGAGTCCGGGTTCCACTTACCAGCGGACCCACATATGGCGGATCGGAAGCATAGGGAGAACGGCTGCGGATCGGTGAGTGTTGTAGTGCCGGTTTACAACGCGAGACCGTACCTCGAACGGGCCGTGCGTTCGGCCTTGGCCCTGCCGGAGGTGCTGGAGGTCATCCTGGTGGAGGACGGTTCCACCGATGGCAGCCTGGAGCTGTGTCGTGCCCTGGCAAGGGAGTCGTCGCGGGTGCGCCTGTTCCGCCATCGCGGCGGCGAGAACCGCGGCGCCGGGGCCTCGCGGAACGCGGGCATACGCAATGCCCGGGGGAGGTACGTGGCCTTCCTCGATGCCGATGACTGGTACCTCCCCAACCGGTTTGACGTGGACGTGCCCCTGATGGACGCGGATGACACGGCGGACGGTGTGTATGGAGCCGCCGAGGTGCGCTACGAAGGCGTTGACGGCGCGCGCGACCTGGCGCGCGAACTGGTCACCCTCGAGAAGCGGGTGGAGCCGGAGCAGCTCCTGCCGGTGCTTGCGCACGGCGCGGAGGGGTGGTTCTGCACGGACGCCGTTACGGTCCGACGGGACGCATTCAGGCTCATCGGGCTGTTCGACACCGGCCTCCGGCTGGGTCAGGATTGGGCGATGTGGCTGAAGATGGCAGCTCGCCTGAGGCTTGCCCCGGGCAGCCTCGAGGAGCCGATCGCGGTGTACCGTCGGCACGACGCCAACCGCGCCGTCCGGCGGAGCCCCCGCTGGCGCGAGTCGCGCTGCGGATACCTCTCGTCGGCGCTGCGCTGGATGGAGAGAACGTCCCTCGACCTCGGAACGGCCGAGCACCTCCGGCGGGAACTGGTCCGCGAGATGTTCCGCCACTACCCGGGCGAGCCGCTCGGGCTGCGGCGACGGGTCAGGATCCTCATTCGCATGGTCCGTTACCTGCCGATCCATCCGGGGATTCTGCCCCATCTCGCACGGCGGATGACGAACGCGCTGGCGCGGCGCCTCACGGCCCTGCGCCGGCCGTCGCCCCGGGAGTGGCTCTCGCCGGACGCCGCCGAGGAAGCCCCCGCAGATGGCCCTTTGGTCAGCGTGATCGTCCCCGTGTACAACGCCCAGGACCACCTGGAGACGGCGATCGATTCGGCGCTCGCCCTGCCGCAGGATCTGGAGGTGGTCCTCGTGGAGGACGGCTCGCGTGATCGCAGCCTGGAGATCTGCCGCCGTTACGCGGAGGAGCACGAGCGGGTGAAGCTGTTCCGGCACCCGGACGGCGAGAATCGGGGAGAGGGCGCCTCGCGCAACCTGGGGATACGCCGGGCGCGCGGGAAGTACGTCGCGTTCCTCGATGCCGATGACTGGTATCTGCCCAACCGTTTCGAGCGGGATGTGCCCATGCTGGAGTCCGATCCCTCGATAGACGGGGTGTACGGAGCGGTCCGCATCGCGAGGGAGCGCGGCGCGCGTGAGGCGGACCTGGGCGAGGTCACGACGGCCTCCGAGCGCATACCCCCCGACGAGTTGCTCGACGCGTTGCTGTTCGGCGGCCGGGGGCGGTTCGACGTGCGCGGCATCACCGTGCGGCGCGAGGTCTTCCGGCGGGCCGGTCTGTTCGATGAGGACCTTGTGCTGGCCACCGACTCCGCCATGTGGCTGAAGATGGCCGCCACCTGCCGACTCGTACCCGGGAGCATCGAGGAGCCGGTGGCCGTCTACAGGCGGCACGGTGGCAATATCTCCGCAAGGGACAATCCCCTGTGGGCGGACGCCGGGTGCGCGCACGTCTCCAGCGCGCTCAGGTGGGCCCGCGAAGCCGGCCTGGGACCGGAGAAGCTGGCGATGCTCCGCCGGCGTCTGTTCCAGGAGGTCGGCTGGCGCAGGCTGGGGGGCGCACGGGGCCTCCGTCGGGCGGTCGTCGTCCTGAAGCGCCTCGCCCGCTACGGGCCGCGTCACCCGTTTCTGTTCGGGCGCTTCCTCCGCCGAGTCGCCGCCAGCCTGTGCCGACGGTTGATTGAGACCGTGTCCCGGAGAACGGGAGGCGTGAGGGGAAAGTGAGTAGCCGTGCGGACAGAGAGGCGGCGGAAACGGAGCGCGTGGTGAGCGTGGTCGTGCCCGTCTATAACGCGCAGGATTACGTTGAGGAGGCCGTGCGTTCGGCGGTCAGGCTACCCCGGGTGCGCGAGGTGATCGTCGTTGAGGACGGTTCGACGGACCACAGCCTGAGGGTGTGTCGCACGCTGGCGGCCGAGTCGGAGAAGGTCCTGCTACTGCGCCACCCGGACGGCGCGAACCGCGGGCCGTCCGCGTCCAGGAACCTGGGCATCGGCAGAGCGTCCGGGACGTACGTGGCCTGCCTG
>JASFTU010000336.1:0-3956 GCA_050050635.1 Candidatus Brocadiaceae bacterium | reverse complement strand
GCCGACGTGCAGGACGAGGAGCGGAAGCTGGCACTGCTGCGAAGCGCCGGCCAGATAGCAGCCAACGAGGCGCTGGACCCCGAGGACCGCCAGGTCCGCGAACTGCGGGAGGCGACCCTTTCAGCCCTCTTCAGCGGCCTGCGGGAGGGCATGACCGGACTGCGGCAGGAGCTGCTCGCCCTGCGGGAGTGCTCCGGTCTCACCGCCGATCAGAAACGGGAGATCGACGAACGGCTCAGCAAGGCGTTCGGACTCGTCCCCATAGGCTCCAACCGGTAGGTCTGCCCGCTCGAGCAGTTCGACGTAGACCGTCCCGAGCACGATGCGGGACTCCATCCGCACCGGCATCCGCCCCGGCCCCCCCAGCCACGCGCGCAACCGGCGGGAAGTCCGCTCCTCGTCGTCCTCCTCCTGTTTCTGCACGATGACGTCGTAGCTGCGCGCGCGGAAGGAGCCGGCCGCCACCTGGAGCGTCTCCGGAGCCCCGGGCTTTACCTCCACGCGGTAGAGGTCATCCTCGCTCAGCACGCGCAGGCTCAGGCCTCCGGGCGGTATGGGAACCGACCGCAGCAGAAGCAGGGCGGCGGGGAAGTCGGGGGCGGCCTCCCTCTGGACCGTCTCCCGCTCCACCTGCCCGTCTTCGAACTCCACCACCTGCACCGTGGCCCGGCGACGGCCCCAGTCGAATCGGGTCTCGACCGTCTTCGACTCCTCCCCCTCTTCGGTCTCGAGCCTGGCCGACAGCGGCCGGAGCGTGGCCGCCTCCAGCACCGTGTGGCCCTCGGCCCGAAACTCCCAGACCCGCTCCAGCAGTGGCGTGGTCTGCGCCGTGTAGCGGAACAGGAGTGTGCCCTCCCGCGGCGCGCCTTCGCGCGTCACCTCGGTGGTCAGCGTGGCGGCCCGGATGCCGTTCCATCCGAACTCGAACTTCAGGCGCTCGGGCGGGTCGAACGGCAACTCGCCAACGGGCGGCAGGGCTTCGCCCGCGCCTGCTGCCCTCGGCCGCTCCTGCCCGCGCGTGACCAGCCAGCCGAGCGCCGCCACGGCAGCCAGCAGCGTCAGGACGGTCAGCGTGAAGGTCCGCCTCTTGTGTTCCGGGGCCATGGTGCCAGGGCCTGTGAGGGGACGTGTGCGGCCATTATAGTTGCCTCTTCGGCCGCCGGACAACAGCGCCGGTGTCGTGGATTGACCTTGCGGCGACCATGAAGTAACATGGCCGCGTTCGGCTATCGCATGGGGCCAAGATGAGACACCGTTCTGCCTGCCTGGCCGTTGGGTTGTGCTGGGTTGCCGCCGGGCTGCTGCCGCTGGCAGCGGGCGGGTGCGGCATCTTCGGCGGTCGCCCGCCCGAAGATGAACTGGCCGAGGCGGCCCGTCGACGCCGCCGGGTGGCCCTGGCCGGCAGCCAGCTTCGCTCGCCCGATCCCGCCGTCAGACGGCAGGCGGCCATCGAGCTGCTCACTATGCAGCATCCCGCAGCCTTCGAGGCGGCGACGGAGGCAATGCTCGCGGACGAACGGCCGGAGGTGCGGATCAGCGTGATCCGGGCGGCGGCTTTCACCCGCCAGGACCGCTGCTTCGCCCGGCTGCTGCAAGCGCTGGAAGACCCCTCCGCTGAGGTGCGGCAGGAGGCGGCCGCGGGGCTGTCGCGCTTCACCGACCCCGAGCACGTGGAGGCGATGGCCGATCTGGTGGCCGATAGGGGAGTGCCGCCCGGGCGCAGACAACTGCTGATCGAGGCACTGGGGGAGGCGGTCGCCTTCCAGGCGGTGCCGGTGCTGCTGGAGGCGCTCGAAAGCGAGCAGAAGGAACTCAGCGTGGCCGCCTGGGGGGCCCTGCGGGACATATCCCGGCGCCGGCTGCCGCCGGACCCCGAGCGGTGGCGGCAGTGGGCCGAGGACAACGCCTACCTGCGACGCGAAGACCTGCTGGAAGAGCACCTGCAGGCAGCCCGGCACCAGCTCAGCGAGAGCACCCGGGAGCTGAACAGGCTGAAGAGCCAGCAAGAGGAGCTGATGGAGCTGGTGCGGGCGGACAACGGCGAGGACCCGGCCGCCCTGGTGCGGGCGCTGGACAGCAGCTACGTGGCCGTGCGCCGCTACGCCGCCGCCCGGATGGCTTCACTGCCCCCGCAGCAGATGGCCGCCATAGGCCTGCAGAAGCAGGACTACCCCCTCCTCCAGCAGGCACTGCAGGACGAGTCGGTGGCGGTTCGGCGCGACGTGGCCCGCTTCATTGCCCGCACTGACCCGCCCCGGCGGGATGCCCTGATACGGCAGGCCCTGGAGGACTCCGACCCGCAGGTGCTGACCATCGCCATCGAGGCGGTTCGTGGGGACGCTGACCGCGACACGGTCGGCCGGCTGGAGAAGCTGCTGGTGGAGTCCGACGCGCCCGCCGTGCGGGAGGCGGCGGCCAACGCCCTGGGGAAGGTGGGCGGGGCGCAGTCGGTCCCCGCGCTGCTGCAGGCGCTGGACGACCCGGAGGCGAACGTCCGCTGGTTCGCCGTGGAGGCCCTGCGCAAGCTCAACGCGGATCGGGCCACCCTTCAACTCGGGGAGATGCTGAAGGAGGACCCCAACGCCCGGGTCCGCGAAATCGTCGCCACCACCCTGGGGGAGCTGGGCCAGCCGGCCTCCGTCCCCGCGCTGAGGGGCGCCCTGGACGACCGCAGCGAGCGGGTCCGCCAGAGAGCGGTCGCCGCGCTTCAGTCGCTGGCGACCGGCAACTTCGAGCGCATGATGGTCATCGCCCGCGCGTTGACCGAGCACCGGTTCTACTCCGAAGCCGAAGGGATTCTCACCGCCATCCTGGAGGATGAAGAAGGCCCCGCCGATGAGGAGCAGCTCGCGGAGGCCTGCCGCCAGCTCGCCGTCGCCCGCACCCGCCGGGGCGACCACGACGGGGCGGTTGCCGCCTACCTGAAGCTGACGGAGCTGACCGGCGGCTCGCTGGAGGCCAGGCGGGGGCTGGTCCACGCCCGCCTGCGCGCCGGCGAACCTCAGAAGGCAGTGGATGCCCTGGAACGCTGGCTGGCCCAGGAGGAAGGCCAGGCGGCCCTGGTGGAACTCGCCCTCGAGACGGCGCAGACGCTGGTGGAATCGGAGCAGCGCGAGCAAGCCAGCCGACTGGTCGAGCTGCTGGGCAGAACCGTCGAAGAGCAGGGCGACGAACGAACTCTCCGCAAGATAGAGAGCCTGCGCGAGCAACTGCGCGAGTGAACCCGGACAACAGCCAACGGCGGCCCCGCAAGTTCATCATCGGCAGCGACCATGCCGGCCGGCAGATGAAGGACCGCATCCGGCAATACCTGATCGAGCTGGGACATCAGGTGGAGGACCGCACCCCCGATCAGGAGAAAACAGACTACCCCCTGGTCGGGGAGGACGTGGCCCGCCGGGTGGCCCGAGGCGAGGGCCGGCTGGGGGTGCTGGTCTGCGGCACCGGCATCGGCATCTCCATCGCCGCCAACAAGGTGCCCGGCATCCGGGCGGCCCTCCTCTACAGCCCGGAGGCCGCCGACTACGCCCGCCGCCACAACGACGCCAACGTGCTGGTCTTCGGCGGAAGGACCATGCGGTTCCCGCAGGTGCGCCGGTGCATTGACGCCTTTTTGGACGCCGAGTTCGAGGGCGGGCGCCACGGCCGGCGCAATGATCACATACGGCAGATAGAGCAGCGCAGCCGCCAGGGGACCGCCCGGGAGCCCCACAGCCCTGCAGAGCGCTGAATTCCCCCCGTCCCATCCGCTATAATCCCGCATCTTCAGAAGGCTCATTTGGTTGCGCCCGCCATGAGCGTTTCCCTGCCGAAACGGAACCACTCCCAGAGCTGCTGGCGGACGGCCTGGGCGGCGGCGGTCTGCTGCACGTGCCTGGTAGCCGCCGGCTGCCGCGCCCCCCGGAGCCAGGCCCCCGCCCCTGCGCCGCCCCGGCGGGCGCCCCTGAGCGCCCAGG
>JASFTU010000335.1:0-3975 GCA_050050635.1 Candidatus Brocadiaceae bacterium | reverse complement strand
GTCGGGGGGGATTGTG
The DNA here is from genome assembly GCA_050050635.1 of Candidatus Brocadiaceae bacterium. Lineage (GTDB taxonomy): Bacteria > Planctomycetota > Brocadiia > SM23-32 > SM23-32 > JASFTU01. Next base: position 3,959 of record JASFTU010000335.1, on the reverse strand, counting down.
CGCCATCTGGTGGTCGTCTTTGGCGACCAGTTGTCTCAGCACTCGGCAGCGTTCGACGCCTTCGATCCTGCTTCCGATGCTGTGTGGATGGCCGAGGTCGGTGCGGAAGCCGAATACGTCTGGTCACATAAGGCCCGCATCGCGCTCTTCCTCAGCGCAATGCGCCATTTCCGGGATTCTCTGCGAGACACCGGCCTCACGGTCCACTACCGAGAGCTGGACGATCCGGACAACCGCGGCCGCCTCGAGGTCGAACTCGCCGACGCGATCCGGAAGCTGTCGCCCAGGAAGGTGATCGCCGTCCAACCGGGCGCGTGGCGGGTGAAAGGGATGCTCCGGAAGACGACCCGCCGACTCGGGGTGGAACTGGACCTCAGGTCCGACGGCCACTTCATGTGTCCACTCGACACCTTCAGCGAACATGTCGAGGGACGCAAGCGGCCGGTGATGGAGTACTTCTACCGGGAGATGCGACGCAGAACGGGCGTGCTCATGGAGGAGGACGAGCCGACCGGGGGGAAGTGGAACTACGACGCGGATAACCGACGGAGCTTCGGCAAAAGCGGCCCCCGCGACGTCCCCGAGACGAAGCGCTTTCCGCCGGACGAGACCACGCGGGAAGTCATTCGGCTGGTCGAGACTGCTTTCGCCGAACATCCGGGAAGCCTCGACGAGTTCGACTGGCCCGTTACGCCGGCGCAGGCTGAATCCGCACTGCAGGACTTCGTGGAGAACCGGCTCTCAGACTTCGGGCCCTGGCAGGACGCAATGTGGACCGATCGCCCGTTCCTCTACCACTCGCGACTGGCGTCCTCACTCAACCTGAAACTGCTCGATCCCCGCCGGGCGGTCTCTGCCGCCGAGGAGATGCTTCAGCAGGGCTCGGCGCCGCTCAACTCGGTCGAAGGCTTCGTGCGGCAGGTCCTGGGGTGGCGCGAGTACGTCCGCGGCATCTACTGGACCTGCATGCCGGAGTATGCGGAGCGCAATGAACTGGAAGCCCGTCTGCCGCTGCCGGACCTCTACTGGACCGCCGAGACGGAGATGAACTGCCTGCGTGAATGTATCCGGCAGACGATGCGTTACGGGTACGCACACCATATCCAGAGGCTGATGGTGACGGGGCTGTTCGCCCTGCTCCTGGGGGTCGAGCCGAAGGAGGTGCACCGGTGGTACCTGGCCGTGTACGTGGATGCGGTGGAGTGGGTTGAACTGCCGAACACCCTCGGAATGTCGCAGTTCGCGGACGGAGGCATCATGGGCACGAAGCCCTATGCGGCCAGCGGCGCCTACATCCGGCGCATGAGCAACTACTGCGACGACTGCAGGTACGAGCCGCGCGAGAGGACAGGGGAGGGAGCTTGCCCCTTCACCACCCTCTACTGGGATTTCCTCCTGCGCCACCGGGACAGGCTGAGGCGGAACAGGAGAATGGCTCTCCAGCTCCGCAACCTGGATCGCCTGGATCGAGACGAACGGGGCGCGATCGTCCGGCACGCCGACGAACTGCGCGGCCAGACCGTGGGAGACGGGGGAAGGCCACGGTGATTCAGAACGAGCGGATCAAGCGCCTCAACGGCGCCGACGTCCGGCGCGGACGGTACGTGCTCTACTGGATGCAGCAGGCGCAGCGGGCCGACTGCAACCACGCTCTCGAGTACGCCATCCGACGGGCCAACGAGTTAGCCGTGCCTCTGCTGGCCGTCTTCGGGATCACTCAGCGCTTCCCCGAGGCGAACGAGCGGCACTACAGGTTCATGCTGGAGGGGCTTCGCGAGACAGGGGATGCGCTCGCCGAGCGGGGCATCCTGCTGGTCGTTCGCCGGGAGCCGCCGAGGGACGCAGCGCTGGGGCTGGCCTCGGACGCGGCACTTCTCATCACCGACCGGGGATACCTGAAGCTGCAGAAGAAGTGGCGGCGGGACGTGGCCCGACGGGCTCCCTGCCGCGTGGTGCAGGTGGAAAGCGACGTCGTCGTGCCGGTCGAGGCGACTTCCGACAAGGAGGAGTACGCGGCCAGAACGATCCGGCCGAAGATCCACGCGCAGCTCGACCGATACCTCGTCCCGCCGGAGCAGACCCGGTTGGAGAGAGATTCCCTGGACGCAGAGCAGGAGGGCGTGGAGTTGGACGAGCTGACCGAACTGCTCGGCGGTCTCCGGATCAACCGTGATGCCGCTCCGGTGACGCGTTTCCGGGGGGGCACCTCGGAGGCGCGGCGTCTGCTCGACCGGTTTATCGGGACGAAGCTTTCCCACTATGCCGAGGGCAGGAACGACCCCGCCGAGGACTACGTATCGCACATGAGCCCCTATCTCCACTTCGGCCAGGTCTCGCCGCTCTACGTGGCTCTCCGGGTGCGCGCGGCGAAGGGCGCGGGGAAAGCCAATCGGGAGGCCTACCTGGAGGAACTGATCGTGCGGCGCGAGCTGAGCATGAACTTCTGCCACTACAACGCCGACTACGACCGCTTCGCGGCGCTCCCGGACTGGGCCATAGAGACGCTTGGCGACCATGCGCACGATGCCCGTCCCCACAGCTACAGCGCCTCCGAGCTCGAGCGGGCCCGGACGCACGACCCGTACTGGAACGCCGCCCAGAGGGAGATGGTCCTTACGGGTAAGATGCACAACTACATGAGGATGTACTGGGGAAAGAAAATCCTGGAGTGGAGCCCCACGCCTCAGGGAGCCTTCCGAACCGCCCTGCGGCTGAACAACAGGTACGAACTGGACGGTCGGGACCCGAATTCCTTCGCCGGCGTGGCGTGGTGCTTCGGGAAGCACGACCGCGCCTGGGGGGAGCGCGACGTGCTGGGGAAGGTGCGCTACATGAGCGCCGCCGGACTGGAGCGTAAGTTTGACATGGAGGCGTATCTCGCGAAGGTGGAGGATCACCGGCAACACTGAGTGGAGAGCACGTATGAACGAAACCGCCTGCAAACCCCGCATCGGCGTGAGCACGTGCCTGCTGGGAGAGCTGGTGCGATACGACGGGGGGCACAAGAGGGACCATTTCCTGACCGATACCTTCGGCCGGTTCGTCGAGTGGGTGCCGGTCTGCCCGGAGGTGGAGTGCGGACTGCCCACCCCGCGGGAGGCCATGCGCCTGGAGGGCGATCCGGAGAATCCGCGCCTCGTCACGTCCAGGACCGGGCGCGACATGACCGAGCGGATGCTGACGTGGGCGGAGCAGCGGCTCGCCGAACTGGACGAAGAGGACCTCTGCGGATTCATCTTCAAAAGCAAGTCGCCCAGCTCCGGCATGACCCGGATACGCGTCTACGACGAGAACGGCGCGCCCCGGAAGGTGGGCGTCGGCATCTTCGCCCGGGCGTTCATGGACCGGTTCCCGCTGCTGCCCGTGGAGGACGACGGCCGGCTCCACGACAGCGCGATCCGGGAGAACTTCATCGAGCGCATCTTCTGCCTGAAGCGCTATCGCGACATGGTCGCCTCCCGCGGGGGCGCGGGGGCGCTGGTGGAGTTCCACGCCGCGCACAAGATCCAGCTCATGGCGCACAGCCCCCGGCACCTTACGGAGATGGGGCGGCTGGTCGCCGACGCCGGGCGGCGGGACAGAACGGAACTGGTGGCGCGGTACGAGGAACTGCTGATGGCGGCGCTCCGCCAGCGCGCCACGGTCCGGAAAAACGCCAACGCGCTCACGCATGTGATGGGATACTTCAAGAGGGTCCTGAGTCCGGACGAGAAGCAGGAGCTGCTCGAAGTCATCGAGAACTACCGCGGCGAGCTGGTGCCGTTGATCGTTCCCGTCACGCTGATGCGCCATTACGTGCGGAAGTACGAGGAGCCCTATCTGAGCCGACAGACCTACCTGGAACCGCACCCGCTGGAGCTGAAGCTGCGTAACCACGCATAGGGGATGCCGCGGGGCGGCCGCGCCCGGCGGCAGTTTCGCCGATACTGAAAGGGGGTGCCCGGATGGGCAAGCTCAAG
>JASFTU010000334.1:0-3999 GCA_050050635.1 Candidatus Brocadiaceae bacterium | reverse complement strand
CGGTGGCCTTCGTGCTCCTCTTCGTCGCCGAGTCGGTGCTCCTGGGGTTGACGGGCCGGGCATCCGGAGAGGGAGGCGAGGAACCGGAGCAGAGCGATCCGGGGCCGCCCGAGGGCACGGCGGCGCCCGGGCCGGGCCTCCTTGCGCTGGGGTCGGCGTCGGCGCCCATGAAGGGCCTTCTGTGTGTGCTGGCCGCCTCGGCCGCCCTGTCGCTCTACCTCTCCTGGCCTCGTGAGACGACGCCGGCCAGTGAGCACCTGGCCGCCTTCCCGCTGGAGGTGGGCGAGTGGCGGGGGGTGGACGCGCCGCTCTCCGAGCGGGAGTATCGGGTGCTGGGAACGCGGAACGTGCTGTCCCGACGCTACCAGGACTCGCACGGCAACCAGGTGCAGTTCGTCGCCGTGGTCGCCCAGCAGATGCGCCGACGCACCCACCCGCCGGAGCAGTGCTTGACCGGCGGGGGATACTCCATCACGGGGACGGAGGAGCGTGCCGTGGCCTTCTCCACGGACGGCAGCGAGAGAGCCATCGGAGTCCAGGAACTTCTCATGCGCCGTTCGGTGCAGACAAAGGTAGTGTGGTACTTCTTCAAGAGCGGCGACGAGGTGCACACCAGCTACTGGCTCCACCAGGCAGGGGTGGCGCTCCGGAAACTCCGCGACCGGGGAGCGGCGGACGTGCTGGTGCGTTTCGACACCGCCGCGCCCATGGGTGAAGAAGACGGTGCCCGGACGGTCCTGTCCGAGTTCGCCCGCGAAGTCCTTCCCGTCGTCATGGCCGAGCTCCCCTGAGAGGGCCTGCTCTGGGGGTTCGGTGCACGGTTCTGTTGAGTTTGCTCAACACCCATGGTGCGTACTCATGCCAACACGGCTGCACAGAGGCTGATGGCGCCAACAGCCGGGGTGTCACAAGGCATTGTTTAGCAACAGCTTAGGCCTTCGGCTCGGGAACCATGTAGGGGCGCGACCTGCGGTACAGGCTTTGCTCCCTAAAGGGAAGGGAATAGCTCGCGTGGAGTAACAGCATGCCTGAACCAGCCTCTATGGCCCTGCTCAGCACCGGTTGCCTCGGCCTGGCGATCCGGTTCGTGCAGAACCAGTATAACGCGGCGAAGCCGTATGTGGATTGGGTCGCGGCGCTCGTGTTGCTCGTCGTGACCGGCCCGCTGATTCTGCTCTGCGCCGCCCTGGTGAAGCTTACTTCGCGCGGCCCCGCCTTCTACCTCCAGGAGCGCGTCGGGCAGCGCGGGCGGATCTTCAGACTCATCAAACTGCGCACCATGTATGCCGACGCGGAAGCGGACACCGGCCCGGTCTGGTCGCCGGGTCGGGACGACCCCCGGATCACGCCGGTGGGGCGGCTGCTGCGTCGGCTGCATCTGGACGAACTCCCGCAACTGGTCAATGTGCTGCGGGGCGAGATGAGCCTGGTCGGCCCGAGGCCGGAGCGGCCCACTTTCGTGAATACGTTACGGGAAGAGGTCACTGACTACGAACGTCGGCTCAGCGTCAAGCCCGGGATCACGGGTCTTGCGCAGATCAGGGCCGGCTACGATCGCACCATACGAGACGTCCGCCGGAAGGTCCGGTTGGACTGCCTGTATATCCGGCGGATGTGCCTGTGGGTTGACATGCTGATAATCGCAGGCACTGTCCGTGCTTTGTTCCTCGGTTCTCAGGAAAGGAGGGATGCGGGGAAAGAGACAGGCGGACTTGAAGGTCATGCGTGGTATTCAGCCCCGTCACGCTCGTCCACGAGCGTGGCGCAAGGGAGAAAGGAGGCCTAGGTGAAGAGAAAGTTCATTGGATTCCTGGTGTTAAGTGCCCTGGCGGTCGGTCTCGCCGCGCCGCCGGCACGCGCTGTCACCATTTTTCCGCCGGGAGAATTCACGGCGTCGGTCACTGACCGGTCGAACCTCTTCAGCAACCAGGACAACGACGAGTACCTCGAACCGGAAGGCTCGGGGAGCGAGATCAATGTCGGCGATGAGCAGCGCTCCATCATCAAGGTGGATGCGATTAACACCGGCGACAAGAAGGTGGACGGGAGTACCGGCACGAAGTTCGTGCAGGAGGACGGCGGCAGCATCGCCTACGACAACGGCCTGTTGACCGGTATGCTCTATGATCTGGAGATTTCTCGGATCATAGATCAGACCACCGGATTGCCAGCAGGACCTATCATTCCTCCCGCATCGGGCACTACCGTCCCCTACACGCTGGAGAAGGACACCGCCGGCCGGTATCTGAGCGCCGCCGGAGGCGGAACGGACGGGCAGTGGACCGATACGATCGGTCCAGCCGTCAGCGATACCGTCAACGGCGTTGACTACGGCGGCATCCTCGTCATCTACGAGGATCCGGCGTTCAATCTCAGCTTCGCCGGCGACAGCGACGGTGTGACTGTTGGCGCTGGCGACTGGCGGGAGCCCGGGGACGTGTCGGGGGTCTCTCCGCATCCGGGGGCTGCAACCATGAAAGTCCCCGGCGTCCTGACCGATGCGGACTATTTCCCGACCATCTCCGACGTTGCAGGGACCGGACCGGGGAACGATCCCAATAACCCGGACGACTCCGGCACCGCTGAGCCGTGGCTGGTCGCGGTGCTGGTGGACCTGCACGACATACCGGCCCACGGTGCTTACGGGGCGAACCCCTTCCAGGTAGGCGACCGAACCTTCCTGAAGGAGTACGACCTCACCGTGGACAGCACCGGACAGGTCAAGTTCGACGGTCTGGCTTTCGCCAACGTCATCGGCGGAACGGCGGCCCACATGTTCGACCTCGGCAATTTCTCGATCTTCAGTGACGACGGCACCATTCAATGGCTCGCCGACGTAAGGATCGAGTTCGAGGGCTGGGGTAACTTCGTGCAGCTCTTCGACGGCTGGCAGATCGACAGCGATGACCCCACCATGTTCGGAGTCATCCCTGAGCCAGCTACGATGAGCCTGCTGGGGTTGGCCCTGGTTGGGCTGGCTGCCGGTGGCTACCGACGGAAAAGGAAAAGCTGATCACCCAAACTGATTAGCTGGATTTAGTGTCCCTTAGCGGAAGAGCAGGCGGCACAGCCGCCTGCTCTTCTTCTGTCTAAGGCCAGGACACGCCCGTCCTACGCCACGAACGCCCTCTGATGAACCAGGCGGCAGTCGGCCGACGTCAGAGCAGTCTCCCCACTTCGGCACAGCCGCACTCCTCGCACCCAAACTCACCCCTCTTTGCGGAAGAGGATGTCCACGTGGTTGATCAGGGGAACCGCGCTGACGCAGGTGGCCGGGATGCCGCACCTCTCCGCCAGACGTACCCATTCCTCTGAGGAGAGCGCCGCGGCGAGCGAGTCCCTGTACTGCGCCTTGCCGGCCTCGGCGTGGTCCCCCAGCCGGTCGTAGATGTGCCCGAAGGTCCGCACGTAGAGTTCCATCATTCCCGCCACGGGGGGGCGCCTCAGGTCCCGCACGAAGAGGCGGCCGTCCGGTCGCGTCACGCGCTTCATCTCCAGGAGCAGGGCCCGGGGGTCCGGGATGTGGTGCAGCGTGTGCTGGGAGAAGACCAGGTCGAAGCATTCCTCTTCGAACGGCAGGTGCTTGGCGTCGGCGTGCACCAGACGCACCCGCTCCGCGCCCGCCCGTCCCAGGTTGTGTGCCGCCAGCTCCAGCATGGAGTCCGAGAGGTCCACCGCCACGACGTCGAGCCCGGGCAGCCTCTGCGCGAGCAGGGCGCACAGATGACCCGGGCCGCATCCGACGTCCAGGGCCCGTCCCCGTTCCACTCCCATGCGCGTTGCCTTGCGCACGAACAGCTCGTCGAGGAACCAGTGCGCCCGCGCCAGCTCGTCGTAGACGACGGCTTCCTCTCCAGCCGCCATGGCCTCCGGCTCGAGCGCCCGCTCCAGCGGAGTGAGTAGCTCCGTCAACTCCATGGGGATCCCTTCCACCTGTCGCTTGGCTCAAGCAACGCCACGTGCACGAGCGTAATGCAAGTGCCATGCCTCAAGCAAAGG
>JASFTU010000333.1:0-4000 GCA_050050635.1 Candidatus Brocadiaceae bacterium | reverse complement strand
GAGTCGGTGCGGGCCGGTATGGGAGACGAGGGCATCGTCGAGGCGATGTTCCAGCAGCGTTACGGGGGCGAGCTGGCCCTGGAGGTGCGCTCGCCGTACGCAACCAAGTGGCGCGCCCTGGAGCGGCTACTCCGTCAGTGGGACATTCGGCCCGATGAGGTGGTGGCCGTTGGGGATGACGTGAACGACATTCCGATGCTGCAGGCGGCGGGGCTCTCGTTCGCCATGGCGAACGGCCTGCAGGAAGTGAAGGCCGCTGCGGACTCCGTCACTGCAAGCAACGACGAGCACGGAGCGGCCGCGGCGCTCAGAGAGGCGTTCGGCGAACTGAGAGAGGGAGAGGACCCGACATGTGCGGCGAACTGAACGAAGTGCCCCCTGTGCAGGAACGTCTGCTCGAGGCCGCGGCGCGCATTGAACCGGTCCTCGAGGAGTTGCTCCCGCGCGGTCGGGATGACTACCTCTCCGAGGCGGTGTGGTATCACATGGCGACCGGCGGCAAACGCATCCGCCCGGCGATTTGCCTGCTGACCTGCGAGCAGCTCGGCGGGGACGCGGAGGACGCCGTTTACTTCGCCGCCGCCGTGGAAATCCTCCACAACATGCTGCTGATCCACGACGACGTGGAGGACGGGGACACGGTGCGGCGGGATCGGGCCACGGTGTGGGTGAGGTACGGGCCCGAAAATGCCATCAACGTCGGTGACTACATGCTGGGAGTGGCGACCGAGGCCGTCCTGCGCAGCCCCGTCAGCGACCGGAAGCGCGTCCGCCTGATGCAGGCCTTTGCCACCGCCTACATGGACACCTGTCGCGGGCAGGCGTTCGACCTGAACACGCGCGGCACGGAACGTCTCAGCGTCGAGCGCTACCTGGAGATGGTCACCCTGAAGACGGGCCGATACATGGCTCTCGGGATGCTGGGCGGCGCCATCGTGGCCGACGCCGACCAGGAGGTGATCTCGCTGCTGGAGGAGCTGGGAGAGCGCATGGGGGCGGCCTTCCAGATCCGCGACGACACGATCGATCTCACGGTGGGCAAGGGCCGCGGCGGCGTGACCGGGAACGACGTCCGGGAGGGCAAGTCGAGCATCCTCTACGCCCACGCGCTCAACGCCGCGCGGCCGGAACAGAGGCGGACGCTGACCGCCATCATGCGCAGGCCGCGGGAGGAGACGACGGACGAGGACGTGCGACTGGTCAGCGAGCTCTACGAGGCACTCGGCTCGCCGGACTTCGCCCGCGCCGAGGCGGACCGGCTGATCGAAGAGGGCTTCCAGATCATCGAACGCATCCCGCTGGCGGACAGGGAGTTTTTCCGCGAGCTGGCCGACTACATGGTGAGCCGGGAAACATAGGAGGGCGCCCATCTGTCCGCGAGGCCGATACGTCGGACGCGGTGGTGAGAAGCTGCAGGTGGCCATCGAACGCCTCGGCCTCGACCTGGAGGGCGTGGTGGCGGCCGACTTCGGGTGCAACATCGGTGGGTTCACCGATTGTCTCCTGCAGCACGGCGCCCGCCGAGTCTATGCCGTTGACACCGGCTACGGCATGCTGGACTGGAAGCTGCGGCGGGACGAGAGGGTGGTTGTCATGGAACGGACCAACGCGATGCACGTCGAGCTGCCGGAGCAGGTCGGCCTCGTAACTGTGGACGTCGGCTGGACCCGGCAGCAGCACATACTGCCGAACGCGCTCCGGCAGTCGGCGCCGGACGGGACCATCCTGTCGCTGTTCAAGCCGCAGTACGAGGCAGCGGACGAGCTGGTTCGGGGAGGCAGGATCCTGGAAGGCACGTTCGACGAGATCCTGGACGCATCGCTCTCCGAGCTGGAGGGCATGGGGATCGCTGTGAGCCGGGTCATCCGCCTGCCACAGGAGCGCGAGAGCAAGAACCCGGAGGCGTTCCTCTACATCCGGGCCGATCGGTGCGAGCGGGAGGATACGTGAGTGCCCTCTGCGGCTGACATCCGGGAAGTGGCTTTTGGCGGCGATCACCACCGCCGGGGCGTGGAGCGCGGGCGTCGGCTGGCGGCAACGCTGTCGTTGCCTGAGCCGACGGGTCTGCCGGAGGGTTTCGTGGCCGCCTGCCGACGGGCCGCCTGCGCGCTCTACCCGCCGGTGCTGGAGGAGTTCGAGGGGCTGGTGGAGGGAGGCGGCTTCGACCGGGCGAAGATGGAGGCCCACTACTTCGCGCGCCTGGAGAGCCGGCTGGGCGGCTGCACGATGTTCGGTATCATGGAGCGACTCCGCGCCGCCGGTCAAGGGCCCGTCGTGGGCAGGAACTACGACTGGGCCGTGGCCGACCTGCACTGGTGTGAGCTGCAGCGCTATTTTCCGCAGGAGGGGCTCGCCCGGATCGGCTACACCCACCACTGGGCAGGCTGCCCCGACGTGCTCAACGCGGCCGGGCTCTACGTGGCCATCGCGTCGCTCCCCGCGGAGTCGGTCCCTGCCCCCGGCGTGCAGTGGAACATCCTCGTGGACATGATCTCCGAGACCTGCGCGAGCGTCGGAGAGGCCATCGAGGTCTGCGGGCGCGTCCGACACCTCCGTCCCATGAGCTACCTTCTCGCCGACGCGGCCGGCGAGACAGCCGTCGTGGAGGCCACGCCCGCAGAGGTGCGGGTCAGATGGCCTGAGAATGGCTTCGTGGTGGCGACCAACGTTCCCCTGGGAGGAGAGCTCGTGGCAGCGTCCTCCACCGGGAACGAGGACTTCCGGGCAGGAGACACGTCAACCGATCGGAATCCCTCCCTCGGCCCTGCGGCGCACCGCGCGCGGGAAGCCGGCCGGCTGCTGAGCGAGAAGACGCCCGGGATCTCGCGTGAGGGGATAGTGGAGATCCTGAGGGATCACGTGGTTCCGATCTGCACGGGCGACCACGAGCAATCCGACGGCAGGGAATGGGCCACGATATGGTCGGGCATCTGCTCGCCCGCGGAGGGGGACTTCCGCATCGCGCCGGGCCTGCCCTGTCGCTCCGAGTACCGACGCTTCAACCTTGACCGGCGCGCCCGGAAACGAGTTCCCGAAGGAAGTTGAGGCTCATGCGCGCGCTGTCGAACGGGTGCCCCGGACAGCGATCCTGCTCCACCGCATAGACCTCCACCCCGGCCTGCACGGCGGCCTCGTGGATCGCCCCCCAGTCCAGGATCCCGTTGCCCACCTCGGCGAAGGAACGGGCCTCGTCGTCTGCCATGTCCTTCACGTGGAGGATGGGCAGTCGTCCGGCGTACCGGCGGATGTAGTCCACCGGATCTTCGCCGCCGTGTTGCACCCAGTACGTGTCGATCTCGGCGTAGAGGTTCTCCGGTGACGTCCTCTCGTACAGAAGGTCGAGTGCATACGTCCCGTCGAACCGGAGGAACTCGAAGCTGTGGTTGTGGTAGGAGAGGCGGATGCCCTGCTCCCTGCATCGGGCCCCGAGTTCGTCCATGGTCTCCGCGATCCGCAGCCAGTCTTCCCTGGTTTCCCTCTCGTGCTCGGGGATGGCGGGCCATACCAGGTCCCGGGTGCCCACGCCCTTTGCGTAGTCGATCCACCTGTCGAGGTCGTCCCTGAGCTGGTCGCCGCCCACGTGGATGCCGGTGACGCCGAGGCCGATCCCCTCCAGCACGTCGCGCATCTCGGGCGCCTCAAAGGGCAGCCGACCGGTCAACTGGACGTGGTCGTAGCCGATCTTCTTCACGCTCTTGAGCGTCCCCACGTAGTCCTCGGCAAGCTGGTCGCGGACGGTGTAGAGCTGCAGTGCGATGGGCATCTCGGCCATTCCTTCCTCCTGCGCATCGGGCTGTTGCGAGAATGCCTCGTATTATAGGCGGCCGACGAGGACCTTCAAACGGACCGCCGTGTTTGCGCCCGGAACGGCGCTTACGGCGGGTTCGCGGGGGGTGGGGCAGCCCCCGATGCTGGCCTCGCCGGCAGGAAGACGTCCTGCCGCTTCAGGAGCAGTCCGTACGGCGTCCCCTGGATGAGTACTTCTCCCTCCTGCGTGACC
>JASFTU010000332.1:0-4015 GCA_050050635.1 Candidatus Brocadiaceae bacterium | reverse complement strand
GCGCGTCATCGGTGGTGAAGTGCCAGTCCACGCCCTTCTGGCGGGCGTTGCGATGGCGGCTCCACCGCTGGACTCGACCCCGGAGGGTCGCGATGTCAGCTACGCGCCCCTGGAGGGATTGGTTACTCAGGGCGCTGAGTTCCACCTCGGCCACGTTCAGCCAGCTGCCGTGCTTGGGGGTGTGGTGAAACTCCAGACGGCGGGCCAGACGCCGCGCCTCGGCCGGCTCGAAGGCCTCATACAGGGAGGCGGTGTTATGAGTGTTGAGGTTGTCCAGAACCAGGCGCACCAGTTCGGCCTCCGGGTAATCGACATCCAGAAGCCGGCGCACCTGCTCGGCCCAGTCCAGGCGCGTCCTGCGCTCGGTCACCTCGACCCGACGCCAGCCGGCCAGGGGCTCGCAGAAAAGGAAGATGTTCGCAGTGCCGGCCCGCTCGTACTCATGATCGTATCGGGCTGGCCGGCCCGGCGCGGCCGGGACGGCACATCGGATCTCCCGTATCAGCTGACGGGGTTGCTCGTCCATGCAGATCACCGGCCTCATCGGGTCATAGGGCTCCTGGTAAAGCTCCAGCACGTCCTCCATGGCCGCCACGAAGGCGGCGTTGTGCTTCGGCGCAATGCACCAGCATTGGCGCAGATGGGGCTTCAGTTCGTTTTTTTAAGCGTTTTGCGGACCGTCTCATGGGAGATGCTCTCCACCACCTGTAGCTCCACCAGCTTGTCGGCCAGAAGGTGCAGCGTCCAGCGGGCCCGCCCCTCGGGCGGTTCGCTGCAGGCCAGGGCGATAAGCTGGGCCTCGCCCTCCCCGTCCAGTTTGCGCCGGCGGGAGGGGCGGTCCTGTTTTTTGCGGGCCAGGGCGCCCTCCAGGCCCCTTTCGACCAGGCGGCGGCGCACGTTGGCGACCGTGGCCCGACAGCAGGAAACCGCCTCGGCGATCCGCTCATCGGTCCAGCCTGGGCCGCCGGCGTCGGCCAGAAGCAGGATGTTGGCGTGCTTGATCTTGTATGCCGCCGCCCGGCCCTTCGAGACCATCTGTTCGAGGCTCTCTCGCTCCTGTGCCGTCAAGTGCACGATGTACTTCTCCATGCCGACCCTCCCAGCAGAGTACGTGGCTCCTACTGGAGTTATCGGCAATAACCCTCAACACTTAAGGTCAATCTTGAAGGCCCACTAGCAGCCTGTTGAAAAAGTGCCCTTCTGTGTACTACGCTATGAGCGTTGCGACTCTGCATTCTACCCGGCTCTGGAGATAGCGAGCAGCCCATGTCCTTGGGACGACGAAACGGCGAGAGTCAGCAGGGCCTGTGGATCGCCACCTCCCGAATCGCCCGGGCGCCCGGCCATCCGTTCTACCGCGAGCTGAATCGCCGACTGGCCGCCGCCGGGTTCGACCCGTGGGTCGAAGAGTTGTGCGCGCCCTACTACGCCGACGGCATGGGCCGACCCGGCATACCGCCGGGGGTGTATTTCCGCATGCTGATGGTCGGCTACTTCGAGGGGATCGACTCCCAGCGGGGGATCGCCTGGCGCTGCGCCGACAGCCTCTCGCTCAGGCAGTTTCTGGGCTACAAGATAAGCGAGCAGACCCCGGAGCACTCCTCCCTGAGCCGCATCCGGGAGCGCCTGCCGCTTCAGGTCCATCAGGAGGTCTTCCACTTCGTGCTGCGCCTTCTGGCCGAGGAGGACCTGCTCAGGGGCGAGACGGTGGGCGTGGACGCCAGCACGCTGGAGGCCAACGCGGCGATGAAGTCCATCGTGCGCCGGGAGACCGGCGAGGGCTGGGGCGAGTATGTCGGGCGCCTTATGGAAGAGGACCCGGAGGTCGAGACCGGTCCGGAAGGCCCCACCGAGGCCGAGATGCGCCGCTACGACCGCTCTCGGGGCTCCAAGAAGAAGGTCTCGAACGAGGAATGGGAATCGCCTGCCGACCCCGACGCCCGTATCACGAAGATGAAGGACGGGCGGACCCGCCTGGGCTACAAGGCCGAGCACGTGGTGGACCTGGACACAGAGGCGGTACTGGCGGCGGAGGTTAAGCCGGCCGATGAGGGCGACGCCGCAGGGCTGGCCGAGCGGATCGAGCAGGCCGAAGGCAACGCCGCCGAGGCACTGCACCAGGAACAGCAGGAGGGCGAAGACAGGACGCTCAAGGAGGCGGTGGCCGACAAGGGCTATCACAAGGCCGAGGCGCTGGCCGAGTGCGCTGGCGCGGGTGTGCGCACCTACGTGCCGGAGCGGCGCGGCGGGCAGAGACGCCGCTGGACGGACAAGCCGCTCGGGTGGGAGAAAGCCTACCGGGGCAACCGCCGGCGCGTGCGTGGCAACAGGGGCAAGGCGCTTCAGCGCAGGCGTAGCGAAGTGGTCGAGCGCAGCTTCGCCCACGTCTGCGAGACGGGCGGGGCCCGACGGACATGGATACGGGGCATCCTGGAGGTGCGCAAAAGGTACCTCATACAGGTGGCGGCTCACAATCTTTCCATCCTGATGCGGAAGGTATGCGGTGCGGGCAAGCCGAAGGCCCTTGCGGGGGCGGTCTTGGCCATTTCGTCTGCCGTCGCGGCACTCGGGCGGGCCTCCCGCAGGCTTTTGGGGCGGGTGCTCTCCGCGCTACGCCCATCCGCCCGTCGGGATGCCCTCCTTGCCGTCTCGATTCCGGGCACCGCCGAAACTGTGAGCCCCGTGCAAAACCCTACTTCCTCAACGGGCTGTTATTGACCCTTGTACGCACCAGCTATAGTCGGTTATGCTCCTGGCATGGCTACCAGGATGACGAAGAAGCAGAAGGAGGCGCGACGGATGCTGGCCGCCGCACTCTTCGAGCAAGGCATCGGCCCCGCCGAGGTTGCCCGCCGTCTCGGAGTGACCACGGGAGCCGCAAGCCAGTGGAAAAGAGCATGGAAACAGGGCGGAAAGGAGGCACTGCGCTCGGTTCCCCATCCGGGCGGCCGGCACAAGCTGCCGCCCGAGCGACTGCCGGAGCTGGAAACGCTGCTGCTGGAAGGTCCCCAAGCTCACGGCTTCCCCACCGAGCTGTGGACGCTTCGGCGCGTGGCGGATCTGATAGAGCGGAACTTCGGGGTCTCCTATCACATCTCGCAGGTTTCCCGCATCCTCCACTCGATGGGATGGTCCCGCCAGAAGCCACAACGGCAGGCTCGGGAGCGAGATCAGCAGCAGGTTGACGCGTGGCGCACACAGGTGTGGCCCCGGATAAAAAGGGGGCTCTGAGAACGGGCAGAAGCATCGTTTTCATTGACGAGAGCGGCTTTATGCTCCAGCCACTGGTTCGGGCTACGTGGGCTCCGAAGGGGTGCACTCCGGTGCTGAAAAGCTGGGATCGGCACGACCGTATCAGCGCCCTCTCAGCGGTGACGGTCTCGCCTCGGCGGCGGCGGTTGGGGCTGTATTTCAGCCTCCAACGCGCCAATGTGAAGCACGGGGATGTCATGAGGTTTTTGCGCTCCATTCGTCGCCACCTGGGCCGCAGGCTGATCGTAGTGCTCGACAGGCTCAACGCGCACCGTAGCGCAGGGCGCAAGCTGGAGGAAGCATCCCCCGGCGTCTACCAGTTCGAATGGCTTCCGTCCTACGCCCCGGACCTGAATCCGGTTGAAGGCGTCTGGAACCAAACGAAGTACGCGGACCTTGCCAACGCCATCCCGGACGACATCGAGAGTCTTGGGGCCGATGTGCATGACTCTTTGAACCAGACGCGCTCATGCCGTTCTCTGTTGAAGGGCTTCTTCCGACGCGCCGGGCTGGGCTTGCCAGTCATTAGCCAATGAATGCAAAGGTCAATAGACCGTCGAACCGCCGGATACGGACCCGTATGTCCGGCCTTCCTCTGCGTTCTCTGCGGCTGCGCTCCCTGCCGCGATGCGGCAGCGAGCAGTGGTCAGCCGTCAGTGATCAGTGGGCTTTCGGTGACTCCACCTGGCGTTCTTGGCATCTCCCCGGCCTTCTTGGTGAGCTTCGCTACTGCCGCAGGCCGTTCGCTGCGGCCAGGCTTTGT
>JASFTU010000331.1:0-4015 GCA_050050635.1 Candidatus Brocadiaceae bacterium | reverse complement strand
GCCGGCCTGCTGGTGGGGCGCCTGCAGTGCAACCCCCGTGGCTTCGCTTTCCTCATACCGGTCAAGGAGGACGAAGAGGACGTCTACGTGGCCGAAGAGGACATGGGAGAGGCCATGCATGGGGACCTGGTGGCCGTCGAGGTGCATCACAAGCGTGGCCGGGGCCGTCGCGGCAGGAGGCGCCTCGGGCCCGCGGGACGAGTCATCAAGGTCATCGAGCGGCGCAACGAACGGGTAATCGGCGCGTTCGTGCCCGGGAAGAAGTTCGGACGGGTCGTGCCGGACAATCCCGGCCTGTTCCGTGACATCTACGTGGCCCGCGAGGACTGGTGCGGCGCCGCCGAAGGTGACCAGGTTCTTGTCGAGGTAACCGCTCCCCCCACCTTGCATCGCAACCCCGAGGGTGAGATACGCGAGGTGCTGGGCAAGGTCGGGGCCCCGGGGGTGGACGTCCAGTCGGTGATTCTGGAGTTCGGGCTGCCGAGGGAGTTCCCCGCCGAGGTGCTTCGGGCCGCCCGCGAGCTGCCTGACGCGCCGCCCGAGGCCGAGATGCGTCGCCGCCGCGATTTCCGGCAGCATGTCACGGTGACCATCGACCCGGAGGATGCGAAGGACTACGACGATGCCCTCTCGTTCCATCGTGACGAGAAGACGGGGCACCGCGTGGTACTGGTGCACATCGCGGACATCTCCTCTCACGTCTCACCGGAGAGCGTCCTCGACCTGGAGGCCCGAGAGCGCGGCACCAGCGTGTACCTGGCCAACGACGTCGTCCCCATGTTCCCCCCCGAGCAGAGCCGCGACACGCTCAGCGTGGTGGAGGGCAAAGACAGGCTGGCCAAGACCGTGGCCATCGAGTTCGACGACGACGCGCGCATGGTGGACTTCGCCATTCACCATTCGGTGGTCAACGTGGACCGCCGCATGACCTACACCGAGGTGCAGGAGGTGCTCGACGCGCTCGAAGCGCAGGAGCCGGCGGCCGAAGCCGCCATGGAGAAGCTGCCCGAGGAGATCTGGGAACTGATCAGGGAGCTGGACGCCCTTGCGGGTGAGCTCCGCAGCCGACGTCAGCGCGTGGGCTCCATAGACCTGGACGTCCCCGAATACCGCGTCAGCGTGGGCGAGGACGGCCGCGTGGTGAGCGTCTCCCAGATCGTGCGCGACCGCTCCCACGGACTGGTCGAGGAGTTCATGCTCAGTGCGAACAGGGCTGTGGCCCGGTTCATGGACGACAACAAGCTGCCGGCTCTCTATCGCATCCACGAGGCGCCGCCGGAGGAGGATCTGGCCGAGTTTGCGGACTTCGTCGAGACCGTGCTCGGCAGGAAGGTGGACGTCAGGGACCGCAAGGCGCTGCAGAGGCTGCTCAGGGAGGTGGCCGGCACACACCTGGCGGAGGCCGTCAACATGCAGCTTCTCCGCGCCATGACCCGCGCGATGTACGCGCCACGGGTGAAGCCGCACTACGCGCTGCACTTCGACCGCTACTGCCACTTCACCTCACCGGTGCGCCGCTATCCCGACCTGGTCGTCCACCAGGTGCTGGATGCCCACATCCGCGACGGGGTTCAGGCCGGGCGGCTGCGCGCACAATGGGGCACCAAGCTCGGGCGGATCGCGTCCCACTGCAACGAGATGCAGGAGCGTGCCGACGAGGCAGAGCGCGAGATCGTCAAGATCAAGCTCCTGCGCTACCTGGAGGACCACCGCGACGAGGTCTTCGAGGGGGTCGTGACGGGCGTGCTGGAGATGGGCATGTTCGTGCGCCTGGAGGACTACTCCGTCGAGGGGCTCGTCAAGGTGAAGGACATCCGCGACGATTTCTACAAGCTGGACGAGCGTCAGCACGCGCTGATCGGGACGCGCAACGGGCGGACCTTCCGGCTGGGCCAGCCGGTCAAGGTGGTCATAAAGGGCATCGACACGGCCCTGCGGCAGCTCGACCTGATGCTCCACGAGTAACGGCCGCGGGGCGCCCCGGTGCAAGCATCAGTCGTCCGCGTCGTTCGGCACGCCGTTCCTGGTGATGAGGTCGGCGTAGAAGCGGGCGGACGCCTTCGGCGTACGCTCCAGCGTCTCGAAATCCACGTGGTGCAGGCCGAAGTCCACCGTGTAACCGTAGCCCCACTCGAAGTTGTCCATGAAGGTCCAGGCGAAGTAGCCCCGCAGGTCGGCCCCCGCCCCGATGGCCTCACTACAGGCCGCCAGGTGGGAGCGGATGTGCTCGATGCGCGGCCGGTCGTCCAGCGCCTCGTCCCTGGTTTCCTCTTTGAGCGGATAGCCGTTCTCGGTCACGTAGAGCGGCATCCCCGGGTATGTCTCGTGGATCCAGCCGAGGATCTTCCGCATGCTCCAGGGAACGAAGGTCCAGCCCACCACCGATCGCGGCAGGCCCAGGTCGCTGCTCTCCCGGAAGTGCCCCTGCTCGACAAACTCCGCCTCCCCCCGGGCCGCCGGCCCGGGATCCCAGCAGTTGCGGACGTGGTAGTGGTTCAGCCCGAGGAAGTCGGCCGAGCCCTTCACCAGGGCCCTCTCGTCGGGCGTGAACGCGGGCTGCCGTTCGCCGAGGATTCGGGGCATGCTCGGTGGGTACTCGCCGAAGACCACCGGATGGGCGAACCAGCCGAAGTTGAACTCGAGCGCCGTCTGCGCGGCCCGGCGGTCGGCCTCCGAGTCCGACCTCGGTTCGGGCCAGTGGGTGGATATGGCCAGCCCTATGGCCCCGTCGTCCGCCCCGCGGAAATCGCTCCGATAGAGCTCGGCGGTCCGTGCGTGCGCCTGCAGCAGGCGATGGCCCACCAGCCATGGTTCGTCGTTGCCCCGGGCCACTCTCCCCGGCGCGTGGACGCCCCACCGGTAGCCGCACATGGAGTGAGCTTCGGGCTCGTTGATGGTGAGCCAGTAGCGCACGCGGTCGTCGAACCGCTCGAAGCACACGCGGGCATACTGCGCGAACCACTCCGGTGCATCCGGATGCAGCCATCCTCCGTAGCCCATCTCGAGCGCCAGGGGCATCTCCCAGTGGTAGAGGGTGGGGAAGGGCTCAATGCCGGCCTCCAGGAGCAGGTTGATCAGGCGGTCGTAGAAGGCCAGCCCCGCTTCGTTCGCTTCGCCGGTGCCCTGGGGCAAGATGCGCGGCCAGCAGATGGAGAAGCGATAGGCGCCGAGGCCCATCCGCTCCATCAGGGCCACGTCCTCCTCCACGCGGTGGTAGTGGTCGCAGGCCACCTGACCGGTGCTGCCGTCGCGTACCTTGCCCGGCAGCAGGCAGTAGGCGTCCCAGATGTGCGGGCCCTTGCCGTCCTCGTCCCAGGCGCCCTCGACCTGGTATGAGGAGGTGGCCGAGCCCCAGGTGAATCCCTCGGGGAACTCGATCATGGGTTGTCCTTTCGGTGCGAGCGGGCAGAGCGGGCCGCGCGCCTCAACCGGCGCGCTGGATGTCTTCCTCGGTCAGGATGGCTCCGCGCTCCCGGAGGGCCGACTGGACCCGCCCGGCGTCGAGTTCGCGGGGCGTCATCCCGCCGTCCAGCGACAGCGCCGCCGCCACGCCGGCCGCCTCGCCCGTGCCGATGCACTGGACCATGACCCGCGTCGAGCCGAGAGCCAGGTGGCTGACGCTGATGCAGCGGCCCGCCGTCAGCAGATTGTCCACCTCCAGCGGCACGAGGCAACGGTAGGGAATGTGATACTTGAAACCCTCGGGCGGGCGCCAGACCGTCGCGTCCATTCCGGGGCCGTCGATGTTGTGCACGTCGATGAAGAACGCGCCGTAGCAGATGTTGTCCTCGAACTCCCGCTGCTGTGTTATGTCGTCCTCTGTGAGGACGTACTCGCCCAGGATGCGGCGTGACTCGCGGACGCCGACCGTGTTGGGGGTGGACACCATGTAGCAGTTCTCCATGCCCGGCACGTACTTGCGGTAGACGTCGATGGCGTGCCAGGCCTGCCGGCGCCCCTCGATGGTGGCACGGGTGAGGTCCCGTGCGCTGGTGCCGTCCACGTTGGTGACGTG
>JASFTU010000330.1:0-4027 GCA_050050635.1 Candidatus Brocadiaceae bacterium | reverse complement strand
GAGTACGAGGCCGATGACCGCCTGCTGCGCGTGCGGCGGAAGCACAACGGCAGGCGAGCCAGAGCGCTCCATGGCCTCCATCGTTCGCTTCTGGCGAACAAGGTGGAGGGCGTGGTGCGGGGCTTCTCCAAAGACATGGAGGTGTACGGCACCGGCTACAGCGTCAACCTGCGCGGCAACAGCCTGGTGCTGCAGGTGGGATTCTGCCACGCGGTGGAGTTCGAGCTGCCGGAGAACACGTCCGTGGAGATCCACCAGTCCAATGCCCAGCAGGATAACCCGGCGCGGTTCACCATCAGCGGCATCGACAAGGAGGCCCTCGGCCGCTTCGCGGCGAAGGTGCGCGCCGCCAGGCCGCCCGAACCCTATAAGGGCAAAGGCATCCGCTACGCGGGCGAGTACGTCCGGCGTAAAGAGGGCAAAGCATTCACCGGTCTGCAGTAGTGAAGGCCTGAGGCGATGAAGAAAGCCAAACGCAAGACGCGGCTCCACGAGAAGAGGCACCGACGGGTGCGGAGCAAAGTGGAAGGCACCCCGGAGAGGCCGAGGCTCTGCGTGCGACGCAGCGGGAATCACATCTACGCCCAGGTCATCGACGACTGGAACCAGCACACCCTGGCTGCTGCTTCCACCCTGAGCCCGGAGTTGCGGGAGCAGATCGAACGGGGAAGCACCGTGGAGAGCGCCGAGAAGGTGGGGAGGCTGGTGGCAGAGAAGTGCCTCGAGGCGGGGATCACGGCTGTCGTCTTCGATCGAGGCGGCTACAGGTATCACGGGCGCGTGAAGGCGTTGGCCGAGGGTGCCCGCAAACAGTTTCAGGAGGCCGGGGCGGAAGGGCTTTGATGCCCCGACGCCGGCCGGGAGGCCGCATGGCAAGGCGAGACACAGATTCCGGACTGCGGGAAGAGGTCATAGAGATCCGGTTCCCCAACAAGGTGACCAAGGGTGGCCGCACCTTGAGCGTGGCCGCGCTGGTAGCGGTGGGAGACGGGAACGGCCGCGTCGGCCTCGGCTACGGGAAGGCCCGGGGCGTCCCGCAGGCCATCGAGAAGGCCAACAAGGAAGCACGCAGCAACATGATCGACGTGCACCTCGTGGGAGACACGATTGCGCACGAAGTGGTGGGCAAGCAGACCTCGGCGCGCGTCATGCTCAAGCCGGCCAGCCCCGGCACAGGCGTCAAGGCCGGGGCCACGGTTCGCTCCATCCTCCAGGCGCTCGGCGTGCGGAACGTCCTCACCAAGGTCTACGGCAGCAGGAACGCCGTCAACGTGGCCAAGGCGACCATGAAGGCCCTGGGAGGGATGCGGTCCGCAGAGGAAGTGAGCGCCCTGCGTGGTGTCCCGGTGCAGCTGCATCATCCCCAGGCGGAGAAGGAACCGGAGGAGCCAGCAGAGCAGCCCGAGGCCGAACCGGCGGATTTGAGAGAGGAAACCACGGAGTCAGCCTGACGAGGTACGCGGGCAATGGACATCAGCGAAGCAAAGCGGCTCCTCCGGGCGCGCAGTCGCAAGAAGCGTGTCGGACGGGGCACTGGAAGCAACCGCGGCAAGACGAGCGGCCGAGGCCATAAGGGCGCCAAGTCCCGCAGCGGCTGGAGTTCGCGCGGGATGACCGGCGGAGCCGTCCCGTTCTGGCGCAGGCTCCCTCAGCGAGGTTTCACGAACGCTCCCTTCCGGAGAGACCACAGTATCGTCAACGTCCACCAGTTGAACCGCTTCGCGGCGGGTGCGGTGGTCGGACCAGATGAACTCGCAGAGGCCGGCCTCCTCAAGCAGCCCGCGAAGGCGGGGGTGAAGATCCTGGGTGACGGCGAGCTGAGCAAGCCGCTAACCGTCCGGGCGGATGCGTTCAGCAAAAGCGCCAGGGACAAGATCGAGGGCGCGGGCGGCACTGTGGAGACCATACCCGGACCCCGGCCACCGGTCCGCCGGAAGATGCATAGCGCACCAGAGCCGGTCGAAGAGTAGATGGCGATCCTCGAACAAATGGGAAACGCGTGGCGCATCCGGGAGCTGCGCCGCAAGATTCTCATCACCCTCGGCCTGCTGGCTTTGTGCCGGGTGGGCGCTTACGTGCCGCTGCCGGGCGTGAACGTCGCCGCCCTCCAGAGGATCGTCCAGCAGGGGGGAGGCGGAGTCCTCAGCCTGCTGAACCTCTTCAGCGGCGGAGCGCTGGGACGCGCCGCGATCTTCGGGCTCGGGATTATGCCCTACATCACGGCGTCGATCATGTTCACGCTGCTGGCGAACGTTATCCCCAGCCTGGAGGAACTGCGCAAGCAGGGCGCGGCCGGGCAGCGCAAGCTGAACCAGTACACCCGGCTCGCCACCATCTTCGTATGCCTGTTCCAGGGCTCAATCCTGTTGAGGGCACTTTTGAGTTCCCAGGTGGGCGGCGAGACCATCATGGCGTCCGGGATGGCCACGAGCTGGCTGGGCACGGTACGCTTCCTGGTAACCGGCGCGATCCTGCTTACCGCCGGCACGATGTTTCTCATGTGGCTTGGCGAGCAGATAGACCAGCACGGCATCGGGAACGGGATAAGCCTGATCATTACGATCGGCATCCTGGCCAGGCTGCCCAGCGCCATCTATGAACTGAAGCTGAACGTGCAGACGGCGGAGAGCCAGCAGAACGCCATCCTGAAGGTGGCCCTGCTCCTGATGCTGTTCGTCGCCATCGTCGTGGCCATCATCTACATAACGCAGGGGGAACGGCGCATACCGGTGCAGCAGCAGAAGCACGTGCGCGGCCCGAGAGTCTACGGCGGCCAGAAGCACTACCTGCCGCTGCGCGTGAACACGGCGGGCGTGATGCCCATCATCTTCGCGTCCGTTCTGCTGCAGTTCCCCCAGACGATCGCTCACTGGGCCCGCATGCAAAGTGCTCCCGGGGGCTTCTGGTCCGGGTTCTTCGCCAGCATCGAGGACGCTTTTGGCATGGGCGGGGGGGAAGTGCATCTGACCTACATCGTCGTCTACGGCATGTTGATATTCTTTTTCTGTTACTTCTGGACGGCGGTGGTGTTCAACCCACGGGAGATGAGCGAGAACTTGCAGAGCTACGGAAGCTTCGTGCCCGGCATCCGGCCCGGCCGAAGGACGGCCAACTACCTGGAGGGCATTATGAACCGCGTGACGCTGGCCGGCGCGTTCTTCCTGTTGATCATCGCGCTGATGCCTACGTTCATCTTCGCCGGGCTCGGCGTGGGCTGGGGCGTGGCGGGGTTCCTCGGCGGCACGAGCATACTGATCGTGGTGGGAGTCACGTTGGACCTGGTGCGGCGCGTCAACGAGCATCTGGAGATGCGCCGTTACAGCGGATTCGGGGCGGGCGCTGGCGGACGTCGGCGTAGCAGGCGACGCTGACCCGTCTGCGGACCGGTCGGTTCTGGTCCTCGAAAGGGAAGGATAGCGGTGAAGGTCGTGTTTCTGGGACCGCCTGGCGCGGGCAAAGGCACGCAGGCCGAGCGTATGGCGGCCATCTTTGGTGCCCGGCATGCGTCCACCGGCGAGATCTTCCGGAGGGCCGCCGCAGCCGGCACCGAACTGGGCGAAACGGTCAAAGGCTACCTCGACAGCGGCGCTCTGGTTCCGGATGAGTTGACATCTCGCGTCGTCGGGGAGATGGTCGTCGAACGGGAGCAGAGCTACATCCTCGACGGCTACCCGCGCACGCTGCAGCAGGGACGCGACCTGGAAGGCATGCTGCAGGCACGGGATGAGTCCCTTGACGGAGTTCTCTACTTCGATTTGCCGGAGGAGCTGGCCGTCGAGCGGCTGACCGGCAGGCTCGTCTGCCCGGAATGTGGAGCCAACTACCATCGCAAGTTCATGCCGCCCGAGGAGGACGGCGTCTGCGACAGGTGCGGCGGAGAGCTGAAGGTGCGAAGCGACAGCTCGGAGGAGGTGGTCCGGGAACGGCTCGAGCAGTTCCGCCGGAAGACGTTGCCGCTGGTCGGTTTCTACGAGGGGCGCGGGTTGCTCGAGCGGGTAGACGCCGCGCCCTCGCCAGAGGAAGTAGA
>JASFTU010000329.1:0-4032 GCA_050050635.1 Candidatus Brocadiaceae bacterium | reverse complement strand
CTCCTTCTGGACGGATCTCCTCCTGATCCTGGGGTACCTGGTGGCCTTCGGCCTGCTCCACCCCCTGCTGACGGCCGCACTCACGGCCGGCGGCCCGGCGGAGCTGCTGTCGGCCGGACTCGGCCAGGCCGCGTTCACGACGGCTCTCAGCCCGCTCCTGTTCCCGGCCCTCGTGAGGCTCCGGCTGGTGCAGCCACGCCGCGCGCAATGATGCCGAGGGTGCGACCCGGCCCCATCCGTCAGCCGGAACGGAGGTGTTCGACGATCGCTTCGGCGAGGGTATCGGAGATGCCCGGCACGGCTTTCAGTTCTTCGACCGTGGCACGCCGCAGCTTGTTGAGGCCCCCGAAGTGCTCCATCACCCGGCGCGCTCTCTTCCTCCCGATGCCCGCGATCTCCAGCAACGGCGACTGGATGCTGGACTTCCGGCGTAGCTGACGGTGGTAGCGGACCGCAAAGCGGTGCGCTTCGTCCCGAACGCGCGTTATCAGGCGGAAGCCGTACGTATCGCGCGGCACTTCAATGGCCTCCTCCTTGCCGGGCAGGAAGACTCGCTCGCCCCTGGCAGGTCGGCCCGCCCCGCGCCGTGCCTTGGCCAGAGCGGCCAGGTCACACGGCTCGATCTCGAGCCTCGAAAGCACGCGCAGGGCCACCCCGAGCTGCCCCTTCCCGCCGTCCACGACTATCAGCTCAGGGGGGCCGGCCTCGTCCTCGCCCCGCGCGATCTTGCCATACCGGCGTTCCAGCACCTCCTCCATCATGGCGAAGTCGTCCTGGCCCTGGACCCGGCGGATCCTGTAGTGCCGGTAGGAGGACTTCTCGGGTTCCCCCTCGCGGAACACCACCATCGAGCCGACCGCTTCCCTTCCCTGGAGGGTCGAGATGTCGAAGCACTCGATGTTCCTCGGCAGTTCGCTGAGGTCCAGCAGTCGCTGAAGCGATTCCATCTCCAGCCGATGCTTTTTCTCCCCCGCCGTCGCGGCTCGCTCCGCCTGTCGCGCGTTCCGGTTGGCCATCTCGACCAGACGCCGCTTCGGCCCGCGCTGTGGATGGAGGACCCTCACGCGTCGTCCCTTCTTCTCACTCAGCCAGGCCTCCAGGAGCTCGGCGTCCTCGGTCGCCACCGGGACGAGCACCTCCACGGGCACGAAGCGGTTGGCGCTGTAGAACTGGTTGAGGAAGGAGCCGAAGATGGCCTCCTCGCTGTCCAGTTCGGCCGGAAAGCGGTAGGAGGCCACGTCTCTCACGTTCCCGTTCCGCACGAAGAGCACGGCGATTGACACGTGTCGGTCGAGCGTCTGCAGACCGAAGACGTCTCGGTCCACGTCGGCCGCAGAGGCGGCGACGTGCTGGGTCTCGAGCGTCTTCTCCACGGCCTCGACCCGGTCACGGAGGCGTGCTGCCGTCTCGAAGTCCAGCTCTTCGGAGGCCCGGTCCATCTCCGCTCGCAGCCTGCGCAGAAGGTCGTCCGCATCGCCCTTGAGGAACATCACGACCTGGTCAACCAGCTCCCGGTACTGCTCCTCGGAGACGTCGGCGCAGCAGGGCGCCGCGCACTTGCCCATCTCACCGTAGATGCAGGGCCGCCTGCGCTCGGCGCATTCCCGCATGCTGCAACGCCTCAAGGGGAAGACGTCCTGGAGCACTCGGAGGGTCTTGCGAGCCGCCCTGGCGCTCGCGTACGGCCCGAAGTACATGGCTTCCGGATCGTCGAGCCGACGCGTGACAATCGGCCGGGGCCAGGGCTCGGAAGCGTCTATCTTGATGCTGACGAAGCTCTTGTCATCGCGGAAGTACACGTTGTAGCGCGGGCGGAACTGCTTGATGAAATTGTTCTCCAGCAGGAGGGCCTCCTTCTCGGAAGCCGTCACGACCACGTCCACGTCCGCCACCTGACCGATGCGCTTGCAGATGAGCCGCCAGTCGTCACCCCCCTCCTGGAAGTAGCTGCGGACCCGGGCGTGAAGGTCCTTTGCCTTCCCGACATAGATGACCTCGTTGCGGGCGTCCTTCATCAGGTACACGCCCGGCTTGCGAGGGAGTTCGTCGATCTTCTGCCGGACTTTGTCGGGTATCTGGACGGCCACGCGGCGGGATCCTCCGAAGCGGTTGGCGCTGCCACACCTACCATCATGATAGGCTCAGCCGGGCCCGCTGTCGAGCCATCGACGCCGCCGTGGCCCTCAGCCTTGCTGGTGGGAAAAGCGGATCGAGTCCTCGCGGACTCGCCTGTCGAGCGTCTCGTGGTCGACGCGCCATTCACGCCCGAAGCGGACCCCCTCGAGTTCCCCGCGCTTGATCAGGCGGCGGACGTGCTTGGCCGTGCAGCCGAACTGGCGCGCGACGGTGCGCACCGGCAGCCAGCGGCGATCGGGACAGCCGCAAATCCTGCACGTCATCTTCCGGCTCCCCCTCCCGCCGTCGTGGTGAGTGTGGAGCGATCCCCCGTTGCGATGTGACGCGGGGCGGTCCGGGACTCCTGTCGGGCGCGGAGGCGGGCCAGTTGGTTCCTGAACCAGTCCGCCAGCCTGTCGGGCACTTCGCGGAAGCCACAGCACAGGGGGCAGAACTCCAGCCGGCGGAACTCCAGCCAGCCCGTGCCCCTGCACGCCGGACAGGACACCTCCTCGACGCCCAGGTATTCGTAGAGGTCCTCCAGCATGAGCTTGGCCCTGAGGATCTTCAGCTCGCGGGGAATCCGCTCCGCGATGCGGCGCGTCCGGTGCCGGCGTGCGGACGCACGGCGACGCTCCATCGCCTTCACCTCCCCGCCTCAACGAGAGCGTCGCTGTGAACCTTGCAGTGGAACCGGTCACGCGCTTCCACCACCCGCAGGCCGCAGGACTGGAGCAATGCGCGGTCGAGGTCACCTTCCCTGAGGGCGCGCCCGATGGCCCGGCGGTCCGGGCGCTCCTTGAGGCGGATCAGCTCCGGAAGCCCGGCCTCCCGGAGCCGACGGCAGACCTCCCGTTGGGTGATGTCCTCGCTGCGCCGCACGCTTGTTCGACCCCGACGGAACCCCACGCGCCCGAAAGGCGTCTCCAGGCTCTTGCGCCCTTCGGGCACTATGCTGTGGCGCCGGCGGCGGCAGAAATCCTCCAGCTCCCCTTTGAGGCGACGGAGCCGTCTCTCGCCGGCGGCGATCCTCGCCTGGTAGCGCTCCCGGGCCTCCTGCAGTTCCCTTTCGAGGTCCGCCCTGAGTGATGCGAGCCGCTGATGGACGCGATGGATTTTCCGCAGCTTCCTGCTTACGGCGGTCCTGGGGTCGGGTTTACGCCGGGGGCGTTCAGACATCGGGGCCTCCTTTCGGTCGGCATTTCCGCACTTGACAGCGCCGTGCACGTTGCCTTATAACTATTCAGCAGTAGTGCCCATTGTAGGCGTTCCAGGTTGAGGAGTCAAGCGCATTAGCTGAAAATCATATAACGGAGTTGAAATGTGCGCTCGATTGACGTATTATACCATTTAGCGTGGCGTGACCTGCCCGGCGGGCAGGGAGCGGCCACAGCACTCAACCTCGAGGCGGGGGGCGCAGATGTCAGAGACAACCAACCATCCTGAGACCGAAACGCCGGGCCAGCGCCTGCGGGCCGTCCGCAGGGAGCTCGGGCTGAACCAGTCGGAGATGGGCAACGCCGTGGGGCTCACCCAGAGCACCATCGCTGCCTACGAGACCGGCAAGCGCCAGCCACCCCTGCCGGTCCTCCTTGCCCTGGAGCACCGGTTCCAGGTAAGCCACGAGTGGGTGCTGGAGGGGAAAGGCGAGCGCTTCACGGGCGTGCGCCCCGCCAAGCCGGTCATCGTCACCAGCCCAGACCAGCTCAACAGGCTCGAGCGCCTGGAGGGGCAGGACCATTACTATGCCGTGCCCTATCTGCGCGATCCGGCCGCCGCAGGAGAGGGGCTGGTGATGGAGGAGCAGGTCGAGGGCTACTGCATCATCCATCGCCGCGTTGCACCCCGGCCCGAAACCATCCGCTGCATCCGCATCTCCGGCCACAGCATGGCCCCTACCCTCACCGATGGGAGCAT
>JASFTU010000328.1:0-4034 GCA_050050635.1 Candidatus Brocadiaceae bacterium | reverse complement strand
AGGTGAACCGTGACTGGCGCGTGGACGGCGAGTTCTACTGGCTGTCCGACGAAGGCTTCCTCAACGAGTACTTCGAGGAGGACTTCGAGGACGAGAAGACGCCGGAGAGCTACCTGCTCGCCCGCTACCTGCGCAATTCCACCTACCTGGCGCTGCTGTTCAAAGGACAGGTCAACGACTTCCTCAACCAGCTCGAGGAGACGCCCAGCGCGACGCTGGAGTTCCTGGGCATGCCCGTGGGGCGGCTCGTATACGACGGCACGGTCCAGGCCGGCTACTACGACCGGGAGCTGAGCGACCTGTTCACTCCCGCTCCGCCGGACGCACCGGGGCTGAGCCGGCTGCACACAGAGCAGCGGGTGTCCCTGCCGTTCACGCTGGGCATCTTCCGCCTGGATCCCTCGGTGCGGGCCCTGGCCACCTGGGCGAGCGACAGCGCCTGGGACGGCACGTCCTTCGGCGGCTCGGAGAGCCGCACCGGCGTCGGAGCCGGCATCACGGGCAGCACAACCTTCTCGCGGGTCTTCGACACCACCAGCGAGCTGTTCAACCTGAACCGCCTGCGCCACGTGGTGATCCCTCACGCGGGCATCGAGACGCTTTCGACCTCCGGGGCGGATTCAGCCGACTTCATCCAGATGGACGAGGTGGACGTCATCGACAGCGGGACGGTCACGACGGTGGGACTCCGTCAGCGCCTGCAGACCAAGCGTCGCCGCGCCGGGCAGTGGAAGTCGGTGAACTGGGTGGAACTGGACGTGGCCTACGTAAACCAGTCGAGCGATTCCGTCATGACCGCCCTGGACGAGGATTACGTCCGGGCGGACTTCGAGATGCTGCTGACCGACCACATCTCCCTGCATTCGCGAGACGACCGGTTCGGCCTGGACGACCTGCCCGACGTGGTGAACGTGGGAACCACTCTGGACTGGCTGCCCCGGTGGAGTCTGGACCTGGATTACGACCGGATAGAGGACGTCAGCTCCACGGTCACCGCGTCGCTGCGGCTCCCCCTCAGCGCCCGCTATCTCTTGCTGCTCTACCAGCAGTATGAGTTCGACTCCGCCGGAACCGGAGATGACGAGAACCTGGAGACGCGCCTGGTGGTGCGACGCCTGCTGGACCAGTGGATCCTGGACCTGGGTATCCACCACGAGGAAGCCAACGATGAGTTCGCCATCATCTTCGGGTTCGGGCCCAGGGGCTGGGGCGTCTACAAGGACCTCCGCCGCGCCGGGCGGTAGTCGCCGAGTGGCTCGAGGGCGCCCGACAGTGCCAGGGGGGAGGATCAGGCACCATGTCCGATTTCATGCCGCGCTCAGAACGTGAAGAACGTGCGCTGACCGTCAGCGAGATCACCGCGCGCATCAAGGAGAAACTGGAGACGAGCTTCCCGGACGTGTACGTCGTCGGGGAACTCTCGCGGGTGACGCGCGCCTCCTCCGGACACGTGTACCTGACGCTGAAGGACGAGAACGCCGTCCTGCAGGGCGTCATCTGGCGGGGCGTCGCCTCGGGCCTGCGCTTTGAGCTGGAGGAAGGGCTGGAGGTAGTCGCTCACGGGGGCATCGACGTCTATCCGCCCCGCGGCAGCTACCAGTTGATCATCTCCTGGGTCCAGCCGCGCGGCGTCGGCGCGCTGCAGCTGGCGTTCCGGCAACTGCTGGAGAAGCTGGAAGCCGAGGGCCTGTTCCGGCCCGAGATCAAGCAGCCCCTGCCGCCCTTCCCCCGCAGGATCGGCGTGGTGACCAGCCCGACGGGCGCCGCCGTGCGCGACATCGTCAACGTCGTGTCCCGGCGCTTCCCGCCCGTGGAGCTCTACCTCTATCCCTCGCGCGTCCAGGGCAAGGAGGCCGCCGCGGAGATCGCGGCGGCCATAGAACGCCTCAACCAGAAACGCCCCGACCTGGACCTGATCATCGTCGGTCGTGGCGGGGGCAGCCTGGAAGATCTGTGGGCCTTCAACGAGGAAGTCGTCGCGCGGGCCATCTACCGGAGCCGCATCCCCATCGTGAGCGCTGTGGGCCACGAGATCGACTTCTGCATCTCCGACTTCGCGGCGGATGTACGTGCCGCCACGCCGACCGAGGCGGGCGAGATCGTGGTGCCGGATCGTGCCGAGCTCCTCTCGCGGCTGGACAGCGTGCGGCGTCGCCTGGCAATGGCCCTCCAGAACATGGTCGCCACGGCACGCCGGCGGCTGGAGTCCCTCATCTCGCGTCCCGCTCTGCAGAGGCCCGAATCGGCGCTGCTGGAGAAGGCCCAGCGCACCGACGACCTGCTGGAACGGATGAGGGCCGCCATGTCGCATCGGCTGGAGCTTCTGCGCGAGGAGGTGACGGGAGCCTCCCGGCGCCTGGAGGCCCTCAGCCCGGCCGCCGTGCTGGAGCGCGGTTACAGCCTCACGTTCGGGCCCGATGGGGGCATCCTGCGGTCGGTGGAACGCGTGCAACCAGATGATAGAATAAGCACGAGGTTGCACCGGGGAAGGATTCTCTCGCAGGTACTACAGACCGAGGAAGAGAACCTTGACTGAGAGGCTGACCGCCCTTGCAGTGTTGCTGATCGTGACGTGGGCTTCGTCGGCGGGGCAGGCCGCCGACCGGGAGGAAGCGCCCGGCATCCTGGTCGCCGACAGGACCGAGGAGGTCGAGTTCCGCCTGCCCGGCCCCTACTGGGAACACTTCACCCGTGCCGAGATCTCCGACAGGACACGGGGCGGCTGTGCCGGCCGGCGGGTGCCCCCGGAACTGCTGTTCGTTCTCGGCCACAAGGACGCCGAGTGCCAGGTGCTCCTTCTGAAGGGGAATCGCCGCTTCCTGATGCGCAACCGCGATGACCTGGAGACCTTCGTCCAGGCCTCGGTGCAATCCATCACCAAACAGATCGGCTCCGCCGGAAGCGTCATCCACGTGGAGAAGCCCTACCGGGAACGGGAGGGCATGATCGTGCACCGTTTCGCGTTCAGGGCCCCGGCGCGCGGCGCGGGGGGTGGATGTGTGCCGGTCGGCGGCGTGGGCGGTCAGCAGGCGATGATGCGCTACCTGTTCGTGGACTACTTCGTCCGGCCGAAGGGCGAAGATGCCCTGAACCTGCAGGCGCGGTGCTTCGCCGCGGCCGACGTGTACGAGGATCTTGCCGACGAGGTGGAGTTCATCGTCTCCAGCGTTCGCCATACCGGGGAACCGGCCGACGAGTACTTCGTAGCGGACGCCCCGGCCGAGAAGGTGCTGACGGCCAAGGAGGTGGCGGAGGCATCGGGAGGCGGCAAATCGGGCATGACCAACATGCTGCTCCTGGCCGGCCTGATCGTCGTGGTATGGCTGCTGCTGCGTCGGAAGAAACAGCCCTCCACCTGAGGGCGACCGGCCGCGCGTGAGGGCCGCCAGCTTGACACCAGAGGACCCATGGCCTACACTCGGTACACGTCCGGCGGAGAGGTGGCTGAGCGGACGAAAGCGACGGTTTGCTAAATCGTTGAGGGGCGAGAGCTCCTCCGAGGGTTCGAATCCCTCCCTCTCCGCCACTCCTCGTGCCACCCCTCATAGCTTCCTTCCCCACGGAGTTGCCACCCTCGGTCCCTCCAGGGCGTGGCCGTCGTGTCTCGTCCGCGCGCGCAGACCCGGGTGCTGGAGGGTACCCGTCTGCAACGGGCGGGTGCGTCACCGGTTCTGTTCGGCCCTCCTCGTAGGGCCGTTCACCTGGAGCGACCTGCCGAAGGAGGTGCGGCGGCAATCCCGGCTTTCCTGCCCTGGAGGCAAGCAAGCTGCTCGGCGGGGATAGCGGCAACGATGCCGCCGCTGCGGTCGGTCAGACGCAGACTGCCTCCCTCCGACAGGACGACCTTCCCGAGCAGGACACCATCGGCGTCGCGCACTTCGCAGAGCCGGTCCGAGACCCGGAGGAACCGCACCCGAGACACCACGGCGCCATCGCGCGAGAGCGTTAGCAGCGCCTCCCCCTCGCCGGAACCGGCCTCCAGGACCACCTTCGTGCCGTCCTCCGTCTCCTCGCAGGCGACCGGCAGCTTCGCC
>JASFTU010000327.1:0-4039 GCA_050050635.1 Candidatus Brocadiaceae bacterium | reverse complement strand
CGTCTGCTCGCGCTTCGGGGTCGAGCTGCCCGGCCCCCGCTTTGCCGAACTCGCACAGAAGGTCGAGAACCACGTCGTCGGGGCCCCGTGCGGCATCATGGACCAGGTGACGTCCGCGCTCGGAGAGGAGGGGAAGCTGCTGGCACTGCGCTGCCAGCCGACCGCGGAGCCCTCGCCCGCGCCCTGCGAACTGCTGGGCCAGCACGAATTGCCCCGCGGCGTTCGCATATTCGGACTCAGCAGCCGGGTGGAACACCGGGTCGGCGGCAGCGCCTACGCGAGCGCACGGATCAGCGCCTTCATGGGGCTGAAGATCATCCTGGCCGAGAAGAAGCAGGCCCGTCGCCTCACCGACCGCGACCGGTACCTCTGCAACCTCACGCCGCAGGAGTACCTGACCGACTACCGTGGCCTTCTGCCCGACCGCATCACGGGGCGGGAGTTCCTGGACACCTGGGGCGAGACGACCGATCCCGTGACGACGGTGGACCCCGACGGTGTCTACCGGGTCCGCGCGGGCACGGACCATCCGGTCTTCGAGAATCACCGGGTGCAGGCATTCATCGAGTGCATTGACCGCGCGCGGCGAGGCGACCGGACGGCGTTGGTCGAGGCCGGCGGCCTGATGTATGCCAGCCACTGGTCCTACGGCTGGAACTGCGGCCT
Organism: Candidatus Brocadiaceae bacterium; assembly: GCA_050050635.1. Classification (GTDB taxonomy): domain Bacteria; phylum Planctomycetota; class Brocadiia; order SM23-32; family SM23-32; genus JASFTU01. The sequence goes on along the minus strand of JASFTU010000327.1, from coordinate 3,373 downwards.
GGGATGCCCCGAGACGGACCTTCTGGTCGGGCTCGTGCGGCGCCGTGGCCCCGAGGAAGGGCTCTACGGCGCCAAGATCACCGGGGGCGGCTCCGGGGGGACGGTAGGCGTTCTGGCCGACGCCGAAGCAGCCGACGCGGTCGCCGACATCGCCGAGGAGTATCGCGAAGAGACCGGCCTGGAACCCGACCTGTTCGACGGCACCAGCCCCGGCGCCTTCGCCTTCGGTTCCCGCTCCTATCGCCTCCGGGAGGGCTGACCGTGGACAGGATCAAGCTGCTCAAGGCCATCTACCGGGCAATACAGTGGGATCGGCTCTACGAGATCGCGCCGGAGGTGAGCCGCCAGGAGGTGGACGAGCTGTTCCAGGACCTGCGAGAGGCCGTCGGGCCTGAGCCGGAGGAGGAGCTGGCCGACGAGATCACGGGCGGGGCCGCCTTACTCCACTGCGACGGTGCCTCCAGCGGCAATCCCGGCCCGGCGGGCATCGGCATAGTGCTCACCACGCCCGACGGGCGGGAAGTGCTGGCCTGGGGTGAGTCCATCGGCGAAACCACGAACAACGTGGCCGAATACCGAGCCGCCCTCGCGGGCCTGGAGAAGGCTCTCGAGCTGGATGTCCGCCGGGTCCGCCTTCTGACGGACAGCCAGCTGCTGGTCCGGCAACTGAACGGGGAATACCGGGTCAAGAGCGCCTCGCTGCAACCGCTGCACGCGGCGACCTGCGAGCTGCTGAAGAAGTTCGACCGGTGGGAGGCCGAACACGTCCCGCGGTCGGAGAACCGCCGCGCCGACGCGCTCGCCCGGGAGCATGTCCGACGGCCCGACCAGTAGCGACGCCCGCCTCGCTCCACCGGCTCCCACCGGGGCTCTATAATGCACTCGGAGAGGGGCGGACCATGGCGAGTTCTGAAACACGCCCAGAAGGCTTTGCCGAACGCCTTCCCGACGGGCGGATCCGGTGCCTGGCGTGCCAGCGGGGTTGCGTTCTTGCGACGGGGGACCTCGGCCTCTGCAGAACCCGGCAGAATCAGGACGGCAAGCTGGTGCCCCTCTCCTACGGGCGCGTGGCCGCCCTCCATCCCGCGCAAGTGGAGCGCAAACCTCTCTACCACTTCTACCCCGGTCGCGTGATGCTCAGCGCGGGGGGCCTCGGCTGCAACTTCCGCTGCCCGGGTTGTCAGAACCGGGACCTCTCCTTCGCCGACGTGCCCGATGCCCTGACTGGAATACCGCGTCTATCGCCCGAGGAACTGGTCCGGCGTGCGAGCGAACAGGGCCTGCTCGGCATCAGTTGGACCTACAACGAGCCGGCCGTATGGTTCGAGTACACGCTGGACGGCGCGCGCCTTGCGAAAGCGACGGGCCTGAAGACGAACTACGTGACGAACGGCTCCCTGACAGGGGAAGCGCTGGATGAGATCGGCCCCTACCTGGACGCCTACCGTGTGGACATCAAGGGATTCTCGGCCGACACCTACCAACGGGTGGCCAACTTCCCCAACTACGAAGGCATACTCGACGTCGCCGAGCGGGCCAGGCATACCTGGGACATGCACGTCGAATGTGTGACGAACATCATCCCGACCGTCAACGACGCGGAGGACGAACTGCGCGGCATTGCCGGCTGGATCGCGACCGCGCTGGGACCGGACACGCCGTGGCACGTCACGCGCTTCGCCCCGCACGGTGACCTGGCGCACCTGCCCCGGACGCCGTTGGAAACGCTGGAGTGCGCCCGGGAGATCGGACTGCAGGAGGGACTCCTGTTCGTGTACCTGGGGAACGTGCCGGGGCACCGCGCGGAGAACACCTGGTGCCCCGACTGCGGAACGCTGCTCATAGAACGCACGCGGCTGGGACAGGTCCACTGCCGGCTGGAGGCCGGCGCGTGCCCCGAGTGCGGGTGCGGCATCCTCGGTCGGTTCGACTAGACCGCACGGGGCCGCCGTCGGTTGGACTTGCCGTGCGCCGGGGGCTGCTCTACGGTAAACTGTCGGTGTCTGCAGGAACTTCCGATGCAGTTGTGGCGCGCCTTTGCACGACAGAGGCAACGGCGGTAACCTGTAACCGGAACGAGACCCCGAGCGGAACCGCAGCGCATGGCCAGTCACACGGTGATCTTCGCCGACAGCCGGCGGATGCCGGAACTCGGCGACGAGTCGATCCACCTTGTCGTTACGTCGCCGCCCTATTGGTGCATCAAAGACTACGGGCATCCTGGCCAGATCGGTTACGATCAGTCGTACGATGATTACCTGGCTGATCTCCGGCAGGTCTTTTCGGAATGTCACCGCGTGCTTTGTCCGGGTTGCCGTCTCGCCGTCAACATCGGCGACCAGTACCTGCGCGCCGCTGAGCACGATCGATACCGGGTGCAACCCATCCCTGCCGACATCGTATGCATGGCACGTGAGATCGGCTTCGACTTCATGGGCAACATCATCTGGCAGAAGATATCGACCACTCAGACGACCGGCGGAGGCTGCTGGATGGGTTCCGTCTACCATCCCAAAGACGGCCACATCACTTACGAGCACGAGTACATCATCCTCCTGCGCAAGCGCGGAGACTGGCCGCGACCCACCCCCCAACAGAGGAGGAACAGCCGGCTAACCAAGCAGCAGCGGAGCAAGTGGTTCCGTGGCATCTGGCGCATCCCACCGGAACGCCAGGAAGGGCATCTCGCCATGTTCCCCCTGGAACTGCCCCGGCGCCTCATAAAGATGTACAGCTTCTGCGGTGAGAGGGTGCTCGACCCTTTCCTGGGCAGCGGCACCACGTCTCTGGCCGCCGATCTGGAGGGACGGGACTCAGTGGGCTATGAGATCAATGCGCAATTCGAGCGGGCGATCCGGGAGAGGCTGTCCGCAGAACACCTGTTTGCCGACGCCGCCAACGTCACTTTCCGAGACAGGGAGCAACACCAACCCACGGGCACCGACGGCTGACCTTGCCTCGGCCAGGGGAGCACCTTGATGCGCGTGCACGTCTCCTTCGAAGAGATGCCGGAACTCCTGGAGATAGAGGAAGCCGATCTGCCCAAATACGCCGGCACTATTCTCAACATCGCCAACCAGTGGTCCCAGGGCACAAGACCCAACGTCGTCGGCCAGATGAGCGATCTCATACAGGAGTTCCCCGGGCGGACCTTCGAAGAGTGGAAGGAATGGTACAGTCGCCGTAAGCCCGGCGCGATCGATGAAGCCACTGACCGGATATGGGGGATGCTGGAGCGGATACGGAGTGCTCTGGCCGAGGTTGACAGACGGGGCGTTCGGGAGTGGACGGAGGATCTCGTCCTGGTCAAGAGTTTCCTGGGGCTGCGTTTCCAGGAAGCTATCCTGGCCCGCGTCGCGGAAGCGCTTGGCGT
>JASFTU010000326.1:0-4042 GCA_050050635.1 Candidatus Brocadiaceae bacterium | reverse complement strand
GAAGGTGGGCTGCTCGGTCTACCCGGACGACGGCAACGACCCGGACGACCTGCTGGAAGCGGCCGCCCACCGGGCCGCCTGAACCCCCCGCCACGCCTCTCACCCGAAGTTGACCATCGTCTTGAGGGCAAGCTGTCGGTTCTGCGCCGCGAATTCCACCGCATCCTCCACCCGCGGGAACTCGAACCGGTGCGTGACCAGGGGAAGGGGGTCGATCATTCCGGACGCCAGCAGGTTGACTGCGGACCCGAAGCGGTTGGCATACCGGAAAACGCCGGTGACCGACGCCTCCTTGAGCTGGAACTTCTGGAACGGCACCTCCGCCACGCTACCGGCCATGCCGACCCACGCAACCCGCCCGCCGGGCCTGATTATGTCAAAGGCCTGGGTCAGGGTCTGGGAGACGGCGACGCAATCCAGCACGACGTCGGCCCAGTCGGCCAGTGCGACAGAGGCGTCTTCTTCCCCGGCGTTGACGGCGACCGTCGCCCCCATACGCAGGGCGAACTCGAGCCGCATGGGCACCAGGTCCACCGCCGCCACCTCGGTTGCGCCCGCCGCCCGGGCGGCGGCTATGGCCAGCAGACCGATGGGCCCCGTGCCCAGCACGGCCACCCTCTCCCCCGGCCCGAGGCCGACAAGGCCCACGGCGTGCAGGCCCACCGCCAGGGGCTCAACGGTCGCCCCCGCCTCCATGCTGACACTCTCGGGCAGACGATAGGCAAACTCCTCGGGCACACTGACGTACTCCCGGAAGAAGCCGTCGTGGGGCGGGGCGGAAAGGAACATCACGTCGGGGCAGAGGTTGTATCGCCCGCTCAGGCAGTACTCGCACCTGCGGCAGGGAATTCCCGGCTCGACGGCCACTCGGTCGCCGCGCTCCAGCGCCCGTACGTCCGCCCCCAGGCCCACCACCTCGCCGGCCGCCTCATGCCCCAGGACCAGCGGCTCGGCGACGACGAAGTCGCCGATCCGCCCCTTCTCGTAGAAGTGGATGTCGGACCCGCAGATCCCACACGATCTGACCGCCACAAGCACCTCACCGGGCCCCGGCTCCGGAACCGGCACCTCCCTCAGGTCGAATTCGCCGCGCGCCACCAGATACACGGCCTTCATCGTCGTCTTCGCGCCCATGGAATACCACCTCACGGTATCGCACAGCAGGATGGACACAGAGTCTAACGGCAGCGCGAGGCGCGGGCAAGGCGACTGCCGGGCCCCTGCCGGGACGGGCGTTGCATTGACACTGCCCTGCGCTTTGCTGCACCATGAGCCGGAGGGTTGGGATCCGGGCGCCATCAAAGGGGGAGGGAACCACGCGTTGGGACGGGACCCCAGAGACAAAGGGGCGCATGCCTCGGAGACGGACGCTTTGCGCATGCGTGTCCGGGAGCTGGAACAGGAGGCCGCCGGTCGCCGGGCAGCACTCCAGAAGACGCGGCAGATGTTCGAAGAGATCCTTTCGGCCGAACCGAACGCCATCCTCACCTTCGACGCCGAGTCAGTGCGCGTCGCCCAGGTGAACGATGCGGCGGTCGAACTGTACGGCTACAGCCGGGAGGAGTTCGGCGAGCTGCGCTTCACCGATCTGTCCGCCGAACCGGACAGAACGCAAGGCAACGTGGCGGAGGCGCTGGTCGCCGAGCGGGACATTATCTCCGGGGAGTACCACCGCACGAGGGACGCGGACATCTTCCCGGCCGAGGTCACGACGCACGCCTTCGATCTCGGCGAGGGCACCTCCCTGTGCGCCGTCGTCCGGGACGTGACCGAGAACCGGTGGGCTCACGAGGAACTCCTCAGGATACGCGCGGCCGTGGCGAGCGCTTCAGACGCGGTCCTCATCGTGGATCTCAACCAGAAGGCCATATACGCCAACGAGGCATTCCGGAGGCTGTTCGCGTGCGACCTGGAGCGCATGGAGCGAGAGGGGCTGGAGTCGCTCTTCGCCGACCCGGAGGTGACCCAGCAGCTCCGCCGGGCCACCTACAACGGCAAGAACTGGAGCGGGGAGACCGAGATGGTCGCGGCGGACGGCAGCCGCTTCACCGGCTTCGTCCGCGGGACGCCCGTGCGGGACGAGGAGAACCGGGTAATCGACATGCTTGTGCTGTTCTCGGACGTGACGGAGCAGAAGCAGATCGAGGAGAGGCTGCTCTACGAGGCCACTCACGACGCCCTGACGGGGCTGGTCAACCGCCGCTACCTCATGACCCGGCTGGGTCAGGCGGTGTACTCGGCGCAGCGCTACCACCATCCGGTCAGCATCTGCCTGTGCGATCTGGACGGCTTCAAGGCGGTCAACGACACCTACGGGCACACAGTCGGTGACAAGGTGCTGTCACGGTTCGGGGAACTGATGAACGCCGAGTCTCGGGCGGGTGACATTCCCGGCCGCTACGGCGGGGACGAGTTCTGCATCGTCCTGCCGCACACGGCCGCCGACCGTGGGGCCAGTTGGGCGGAACGCATACGCAGGAGGCTGGAGGAGATAGAGTTCCAGGCGGATGGGCAAACCTTCGGCATGACCGCGACCTTCGGCATCGCCGAGCTGTCGCAGGATCACGAGGATGAGAGCGACCTGCTCGTGGCGGCCGACCGAGCCCTCTACCGCGCCAAGGAGAAGGGGCGCAACTGCATCGCCAGGGCTGAGGGCGGCGCCGCCTGAGCAGACCCCCGGGGAAGCCTTCCGGGCGGCTGATGCGCCCGGAAAACGCTTGACGTCGCCCGGGGGCGAAGTGTAATATCTGGGTATCAGCGGCGTTGTGGATGTCGAAACGTGCAATTCCTGGGATCGGCGATGGGGAGATGGCAATGAGCAAGGGCACGAGACTGCTGCGCGGGGTTCTGGTTTCGGTCGTACTGGCGGGTCTGCTTCTGGGAGCCGCCGGATGCGGATACGCGAGGAACGTCCGTGACGACGCCCTGGACTGCGGAACGCTGGCTGCCGGTGTCGTCCCCCCTGTCGTACCCTTCGAGGAAGGCCCATACGCGATCGGTCCCCTGCCACCCGCCCTCGGCGTGTACGTGGAGCTGACGGAGTTCTTCCACCTGGGCGCGCTGTTCAAGGCGACCGGTGACCTCGAATGGGACCGCCGCGGCCTGTCTGCCACGGTGGACGTGCGACGCAAGTTCGGGGTCGGCCCCATTCACTCCGTCTACATCGACCAGGATCCGGTCCTGGCCAACGCCTATAAGCTGCCGGACAGCGACATGAACGGCTGGCGGCAGCACATGGAGGAGCTGAGCGACCCCCTCTTCAACAGCCCTGCAAAGGTGCTCATCTACGAGCCGGAGGAGGTGAGCCTGGTCGACGAGTTCAGTGAGGAGGAGTTCGTCTGGAAGCAGCTCCCCTGGATGTCGCGCGGCTGGCAGGACTGGGAGGTGTTCTCCTTCGAGGTGGCCATACCCGAACCGTTCGTGCTCCACTCGGGGCTCTACTTCAGAGCCGGGATCGATCCGTCCCAGGTCTTCGACCTCGTGCTCTCAGTGTTCGGCCTCGATCTGTACGGCGACGCCGCCTACGATGTGGAAGGCAACCTGAAGTACTGACCGCTTCGGCGCCCGCCGGGCCGTTCAGCCGGTCAGACGCAGCGATGAGGAGGCCGCGAAAGCGGCCTCCTTTCTTGTTGTTTCTCGCCCCTTGCAGCCGGCGGGGCACTTCCACTGGACTCTCCGGCGGGCCGGTGCAATACTGGCCCACTTCCGATGAGCAGCCATCGCCAACGCCTTCGCGCAAAGCGCGACCTGACCACGGGTTCGCTCAACTGGAACCTGTTCCGCCTGGCGGCGCCGCTGGCGGCCCGCAGCTTCCTGCACTCGCTCTACAGCCTGGCGGACGCCTTCTGGCTGGGTCACTGGAGCAAGTCGGCCCTGGCCGCTCAGGCCGTCTGCGTGCCGTTCATGTTCATCGTCTTCGCGCTCTTCATAAGCTTCGGCAGCGCGGGCACGGCGCTGGTCGCCCAGTACACGGGGGCCGGCGATGAGGAGTCGGCCGACCGCTCGGCCGCCCAGACGATGCTGCTTCTGGCCCTGCTGGGTG
>JASFTU010000325.1:0-4044 GCA_050050635.1 Candidatus Brocadiaceae bacterium | reverse complement strand
TTTCTCGTCGGTGGCGATGTCGTCGCTGTCCCGGGCCATGCCGAAGGAGTAGATGACCTTCTTGGCCGTCGTGGTTCCGGCCTCCGCGTATGCCTGCTGGCCGAACCGGGTGACGATGCAGTCCTCCATCTCGAAGGAGACCACGTCCGGCTGTTCCTCGTCGGCACGGATGACCGCCGAACCTGCCGTGATGAGCATATCGGGATAGCGCCGCCTCATCTTCAGCAGAAACAGGTTCGTCAGTCGCCCGCCCACGAAGTCCTCGTACTGGATGAAGACCGGATCGAAGGCGAACTGCCTGCGGGCGCTCAGGACGACCTTGTCCAGCAGGATCTGCTGGAAGGCGTTGTACTTCAGCCGCTCGATGGCGGCACGCGAACGGGGCACCAGCTCGAACTGGAAAAAAGCCGTCACGCCGGTCAGGATCACGGCGGCCAGAAGGACGGGCAGGACGATCGTGAAGAGGTGGATCCCTGCGGCGCGGATGGCGACCAGCTCGTTGTCGGCCGACAGGCGGCCGAACGTCATCACCACCGCCGTCAGTACCGCGGCCGGCAGGACCATCGGCACGCAGTAGGCCAACAGGGGCGGCAGCAGTCGCCGGAGCCGTACCACGTCCAGTCCTTCGTGCAGGAGCTGCATGCAGAAGCCCGCCACCATGATGAGGACCAGGGTGGCAAATGCCGGCACCAGTGCCTTCAGCGTGTCCTTCAGCACGTACCTTTGGAGTTTCTCGAAGAACGCCAGGTAGCCGGGGACGATCAGGTTCACTATGGGTACCAGCCAGAGGAGGGTCAGCAGTCGGGGCTGTCCGCGTGACGCCGCGATGCGCCCCCACAGGACCAGCCAGATCATCACGTTGAGGCCGGGCACCAGCAGGAGCAGGACCCACCAGCCCGGTTTCCCCCCGACCCGGCAGGTGAGGTACAGGTTGGCCCCGGGCAGCCACGCCAGCCAGGCGTGGGGCGTTCGGTTTCGGCCGGCCAGCGTCTGCAGGCTGAGGGCGTAGTAGGCGTGGATGACGCACACGAGGATGAGGGCCGGTATCAGTTCCATCGGCTGTCCGCTCAGCTCCCGGTTGTCTCCCGTCGACGCACTCGGTCGGGCCCCGCTCGGGGGGCAAGTCGCTTCATGGCGTGGACTGCATTCTACTGCATGGTTTCGCGGCGGGACAAGTCGCGGGGTCCCCGGGCGGGCCCGGTTGCGCGGAATGACAGGCAATGGGATAATGTATTTGGGCAGCGGTTGAGAGCCGGCGGGCTTGACCTGCGGGGTCTCTTCTGCTCAAATAACCGGATTCGTACGCTTGCGGGCCACTGCGCATGGCTATGAAAGCACTCATATCGGACATCCACGGCAACCTCGAAGCCCTCGAGGCCGTGCTCAGGGAGATACGTCACCAGGGCATTGATGAGGTCTGGTGCCTGGGCGATGTCGTCGGGTACGGTCCCGACCCGGTCTCGTGCACGGACTTGGTCAAGAAGAACTGCTCCCTCACGCTGATGGGGAACCACGACTGGGCAGTGCTCAACAGCCCCGTGGGGTTCAATACCCTCGCCACGGCGATGGTGTATAAGACGAAAGAGTGGATGCGCATCACCGATGAGTCCACGGAGCAGGACAGGGAGCGGTGGAACTACCTGTCCCAGCTTCCGCTCAGCGCCGAGGTGGACGATATGTTCCTGGTGCATGCTTCTCCGCGCGCCGAGCTGAGCGAGTACATCCTTCCGTCGGACGTCTCCCATGACCCGGAGAAATTCGAAGAGATATTCTCCATGATCGATCGCATGTGCGTGGTGGGGCACTCGCACGTGCCGTGCTGTATCACCGAAGACCTGGACCTGACGCTGATCCGGAGTGACACCTGCACGCTCGAACTGGACGACCGCAAGCGGATCATCAACATCGGATCGGTGGGACAGCCGCGCGACGGCGATAACCGGGCCTGCTTCGTGACGTTCAACGAGGAGGTCGTGCGCTACACACGGGTGCCGTACAACTACCGGCGCACGATGGAGAAGATAACGGAGTTGGGCGATGAGTACCAGATGCTGGGCTATCGGCTCGGCCTGGGTCGCTGACGCGGCAGTCACACCCCCTGAGCGGTGATCTCCATGTCCTTCGCTGTCTCTGCTGTCACGGCGGCCGCTGCTTCCATGGCCGTGCTGGGCCTGCTGTTCGGACTCGGGCTCGTGCTGGCCGCGCGGGCTTTCACCACCCGCCAGGACCCGCGCGTGGAGCACGTCCTGGACATCCTGCCCGGCATCAACTGCGGGGCATGCGGCTACGCGGGGTGCAGGGGATACGCGGAAGCCGTGGTGGACGGCGAGAAGGTCAACCTGTGCCTGCCGGGGGGCCCGGAAGTGGCCGAGGCGCTCGCCGATCTGATGGGCGTTGAACTGGGCGACACCGTCAGGTTGCGTGCCGTGGTGCATTGCCAGGGGGGCAGGAGCCGCTGCGGCGACCGCTTCGAATACGTGGGAGAGCAGGATTGCCATGCGGCCCACATCACCAGCGGAGGGCCGAAGGCCTGTCTGTTCGGCTGTCTCGGCATGGGCTCCTGCGCGCGGGCCTGCCCGTTCGACGCCATCGCGATGAGCGAAGAGCGGCTGCCCGTGATCGACGCGGAGAAATGCACCGCCTGCGGCGTCTGTGTGGAGACCTGCCCCAGGGACCTGATCAGCCTGTTGCCGGTGCACGACAGGATATATCTCGGCTGCTCCTCCCACTATCGCGGCAAGACGGTGAAGGAGATCTGCTCGGTCGGTTGCATTGCATGCGGCCTCTGCGCCAAACGCGACCCGCATGATGCGATCGTGCTCGAGGACAACCTGCCGGTGCTGGACTACGAGAAGGCGGACGGCGACTTCACCACTGCCGCCGAGGTGTGTCCGATGGACTGCTTCGTGATCCAGGGCGAGCCGGTGCCGGTGGAGGCGGGCGCCGGGGAGACCGCTGCCTCGTCGTCGGAAGCTGCGGAGGGGTGAAAGGTGGTTCGGCGCGCTTGCTTGACGTGTCGGGCACCCCTCAAGTATCATTGCTTTTTCCTTCTGATTGCCTTGCTTCTGGTTGTCTGTTCCCCTTTCTGTGGAGGGTTGCGATGGTTGTCGTGGACGAAGACGAATGCACCGGATGTGGCATCTGCGAGGACGTCTGTCCGGTCGAGGCAGTTACCCTGGTCAACGGGGTAGCCAGCATTGATCAGGAGGAGTGCACCGAGTGCCTGACGTGTGTGGACGAATGTCCGGTGGAAGCCATCTCCGAGGAGTGAGCCTGTCGGCACAGAGCAGAACCCGCGCCGGTGGGGCGATGAGGATTGCCCTGCCGGCTCTGCTTGTACGGGCACTCATTCTGGCGGCAGTGGCGTTGTCCCTGTTCTCGGCGGCGTCTCCGAGCCGGGCGGAGGAGGCCGAGCGAGGGGTCGAGAAGATCGGCCCTCACCTCTACCGCGTGGGGACGGTCCTGCTGAATGCCGAAGAGCGCACCGTGCACTGCTCCGGGGTGGTCAACATGGCCGAGGGGGCGCCGATCGAGCTGCTCGCCTGTACGCCGCGCGGTAAGACCCACGAATCCGTCTTCACGCTCGACGTACGGCCGCTGGACCTGCAGGTGGCGCTGCTCCTGCTCGGGCTGAGAGATGGCCGCAACCCCGCATACCACTACCCGGCGGACAGCGCCGACGGAGCGAAGGCAACCGCAGATACGGCCCGTATCTTCGTGGAGTGGTCTGCCGGGGAGGGCGGAGGGGAGAAGAGCGGCGAACAGGAGCCTCCGGAGGGAGGAGATGCAGGCGAGGAAACGGTCCGTGCGCCTGCGGAAGCATTCCTCTACAACATCCCGGAAGAGCGCCCCGAGCGTGCCGCGAGCTGGTCCTTCCTGGGTAGCCGTTGGGTCGGGGAGCGCTTCGGCGCGGAAGTTGATGGTAGTCTGATCACCACCTACCATGACCCGCTGGCCATACTGGAACTGGCGTTGCCCACCGTCAACGACGACGTATACTACTCCGTCAACACCGAAATCTGTCCTCCCGTCGGGACGGAGGTC
>JASFTU010000324.1:0-4048 GCA_050050635.1 Candidatus Brocadiaceae bacterium | reverse complement strand
CTCCTCGTGCAGACCTCGGAGCTCCATCACATCGACGGCGTAAACGGGTACTTCGTCCTGTTCCCGGCTGAACTCCTCCAGTTCCGCGAGGGCCCGCTGCGCTGCCTCGGAGAACTCCCCCCAGAAGACCAGCACGAAGAAATCACGGTGCTCCTGCTGCACCGTGCGCAGCTGGTCCCGGTCCCTTATCCACTCAACCACTCTGGGACTCCTCGCCCGCCGTCGTCGGGACCGGTGCCAGATGAATCGCATTCCGCGGGCAGTTCGCAACGCAGATGCCGCAGCCAGTGCACCGCTCCGCATCTATGTTGGCCACGTAGGTCACCCCGACGGCGCCGGCCGGGCAGACCTGCTCGCACAGCGTGCAGCCGGTGCAGCGCGCTCGGTCCACGACGGCACAGCGCGCGGCGTGCCCCTGTGAGGCGATCCGCTCCGCGCGCTCGCGCAGATCGCTGGCCTGCGTCTGCAGCGCGACGACCTTTGCTCTCAAGCTCTTCAGCTCCTCTCTCACTTCATCGCGCATGACCTGTCGGGCCTCGGGATGGCTCCGCCCCCTTACCCTCTTCGATGCCGACGCCTTTCAGGTACTGCTCCATGCACTCCTCGCACGTCTTCTCGACCGTCCCCTCCCGGACGAACTGCCGGAATTCCTCCAGCCAGCTTCCTCCTTCTTCCCGCGGCCTGCTCACGAAGGCCAGGAAACAGACGAAGCGATCCAGCGCGTCGCGATCGATGGCATGCTCCATGCCGCAGGCGATCGAACTCGCCCGTCCCTCCTCCAGACCCAGCACATTCTCAAGGAAGTCCTCAATGACGTGGTGACGCAGCACGATCCTGCCCGCCCTCCGGTGTCCTTCCGGCGAGAGGGTCACCGGCTCGTACGGTTCGTAGTTGACCAGCCCCTTCTCAGAAAGGCTCTTCAGCGCGTTCGTTACCGCAGACTTGGCCACGTCCAGGGCGGCCGAGATGTCCCGGACGCGGGCGAAGCCCCGCTCCTGCTCGAGGCCGAAGATGGTCTCGAGGTAATCCTCCAGCGTGGCACTGAGCTGTTGGTTCATAGGCTGCTCCTTGCAGTTGATGTTATATGAATAGAACATTATACTATCCGTAGAACAGGATGCAAGTGCAACAGGCAGAGGGCGCTCAAGGTGCTCCGGGCGACCTGCCGGGGAGGCGTACCGTGACCGCTGAATGGTCTTTCGCCGGCTGTGCCATCGTCTCCTGCGGGACTCTCCGGGATGAGCTCCGCGCTCTCCAGGATGAAGGCTTCCTGGACGCCGAGGGGATTCTGTTCACGGCGCCCGGTCTGCACGAAAGCCCCGGGGAACTGGAAGAACAGCTCGGCCGGCAACTGGCCAGAGCGGCGGAGACGGCCGGGAAGACCATCGTGGCCTACGGCAGCAGGTGCTTCGTGGACTACAGCGATCCCTCGCGAGACATCGACACCGTGATCCGAGAACAGGGGCGCCCTGCCCGACGAGTGCCCGCCCTGAACTGCGTGGACATGCTGGCCGATGCACAGCAGCGGGAGCGACTCGCCGATGGGCAGAAGGTGTACTGGCTGACTCCGGGCTGGCTGAAGCACTGGCGCTACATCTTCCGCGACTGGGACACCGGGAAGGCCAACGAGACGTTCCCGCAAAACGACAGCGCCCTCATGCTGGATGGTATCGGGTTCTTCCAGCGGCACTCTCAGGAGAAGCCCGAGGAAGTGCTTGCCTTCTCCGACTGGATGGGTATCCCCATCGAACCTGTCGCTGTGTCTCTGGACCGCCTGCGGAACCTGCTTCTCCAGACACTGCAGTAAGGTGTGGACGCGGGGCCGCCGGGAAGACCGACGGCACCGTGCGAGGAGAAGACGAGATGGGACGGAACGCTTTGAGACCACGGGGAGGGGCGAGCGTAAGGGGGTTTCTGCGTTACTACGTGCTGGTCCTGCTGCAGGACGCGGACATGTCCGGGGAGCAGATGCGGGAAGCCATCAGGGAGAGAAGCGCCGAGAACCGTGACTTCCGGCCCTCAGGACAGCTCCTCGTCGAGGCGCGCGACATGCGTCTCGTACTGGGGCAACTGAGCAGGCGAGGGCTGATCAGCCAGGGGGATCGTGGATGGCGCCTCAGAGCGGCGGGGCAGAACAGGCTCGCCCGTTACGAAGAACAGAGAGAGACGGAGTTGAACGGCAAACAGAGGGCCGCCCGCAAGGTCGTGAAGCTCATGGGAGAGCCGGAGCCGGGCCAGGCCGCGCTCGACGTGGGCACCGGCGAGGGCTTCCTGGCCTTCAAAGTCGCCGACAGGGGCTACCGCGTGCTGGGGATCGATACGGGAGGTTTCGACTACTCCAGGGACAGCATTCGGTCGGCCATCGAGGAGGCGAAATCACGCGGCGGCGAGGTGGAGTTCCGGGAGATATCCGCTGCCGAACTGGCCGAGACGGACGCGGGTTTCGCCTATGCGGTTACCAGCCAGGCAATGCACTGCATGGAAGATCAGAGGCAGTGTCTGGACGCGATCCACCGGTTGTTGGAACCGGGCGGAGAGTTCCTGTGCATGGATTTCCTGGTAGGTGTGGAAGGTTTCCTGCATCACGGCTGGCACAGCTTCCTGGCCATATCCCGGGAGGAATGGGAGGAGCTTCTGCCGGAGTTCGGATTCACGCCGCCGACCTGCCGTAAGGCGGGCGATTACCTTGTTGTGCGGGCCCGACGAGCGGTCCGCAACGACGGCGAACCGCGTTGAGCAGATAGCTGGCAAAGGAGCCAAGAGGATGCCCTGGGTGGATGAAGAGATGTGTGTCGGCTGTGGTGTCTGCCTCGACGAGTGTCCTGTAGAGGCCGTGGCCATGGTTGACGGAACGGCCCGCATCGATGAGCAGGAGTGCATTCGCTGCGGCCAATGCCACGATGTGTGCCCGGAGAACGCCGTGCGGCACGACAGCGAGAGAATACCGGAGGAGATAGAGGAGAACGTTGTCTGGACCCGTCGGTTGCTGGAGCACTTCGAAACAGCCCAGGAGAGACGCGGTCTCGTCGAGCGCATGAAGCGTTACTTCACGAAGGAAAAGAAGGTCGCAGAGCAGACCATCGAGAGACTGGAGGCCATGGGCGAGGAGGGCTGACTCTCCCCTGGTCGGCCGTCTGCACGGTCGGCCATGCCGGGCCTTCGCCGATCTCCGGGCGGCCAGGGAGGGGCAGGCAGCGGGAGTGGAGCCCAGGACTCCTGGAGGTGAACCATGCAAGTCGAAGCGGAAGTCAGTCTTTACCCGTTGGGCCAGCGGGAGCTCAAGCCCGGGGTGAAGGCGTTCATCGCGGCCCTCAGAGAGCACGGCTGCCGGGTAGAGGTCGGCGACATGAGCTCTCTGATCACCGGCGAGAGCGAACAGGTCTTCGATGCGCTCCGCCAGGGCTACGACCGGGCAGCTTCTGCGGGCGGTTGCGTGCTGGTCGTGAAGGCGTGCAATGTTTGCCCGGTATGATCCGGCCCTGAGACGCTGCCTCTGAGCGCAGCGGGCCCTTTGCCACCTGGAGCTCCGCGTGCGCCCTGAAGAAGGAAAAGGGATGACAGATATACCGGCCCTTGTATTCGGGCCAGTACCTTCGCGCCGACTCGGGCGGTCACTGGGTATTGACCTCGTCCCGTTCAAGACATGCAGCTACGACTGCATCTACTGTCAGCTCGGCCGCACGACGCTGAAGACGACCGAGAGGAGGGAATGGGTCCCCCTGGATCTGGTTCTGGAGGAAGTAGAGGAGAAGCTGAATTCTGAACCCGACTACATCACGCTGTCCGGTTCCGGGGAACCCACCCTCTTCTCCCGGCTCGGCGAGCTGATCGGTCATATCAAGAACATCACGGACATCCCGGTCGCCGTCCTGACCAACGGCTCCTTGCTGTGGCGGAAGACCGTGCGGGACAACCTGCAGGAGGCCGACCTGGTCATCCCGTCCCTCGACGCCGGCAACGAGAGCATGTTCCGGTACGTCAACCGTCCGGCACCTCAGCTCTCGTTCTACGAGGTCGCTGAGGGACTGATCACGTTCCGGCGTGAGTA
>JASFTU010000323.1:0-4048 GCA_050050635.1 Candidatus Brocadiaceae bacterium | reverse complement strand
CAGGAAAGCGATCTGTCGCAGGCCGGCCTCCGAGAGGTCCCGGCATACCTGCGCCGAGCGCCTTCGGGCCTCCCGGTAGAACTCCAGGCTGAACTCTATGAACTCGCGCGTCAGGCGCGCCTTCTCGGCCACGCCCTGCGGAGTGAGGAAGTACAGCCAGCGGCGAGGGTTCTCCTTCCTGACGTGCAGAAGACCCCGCTCCACCAGCCCGGTCAGAAGCTTGTGGGCCAGCTTGACACTGACCCCGAGCTTGGAGGCCGCAACCCTCCGAGGAAGGTCGGGCTTCTCCTCGACGTGCTCCAGGATCTTCAGCTCGTAGTAACGGTTGGAATCGGGGGAGTCCATCGTGCCACCTGGTAACGTTACTGCTGGTAACGATAGGATAACGCCCCCGCGCCGCCATGTCAAGCCCCAAATCCCTGACCCGTACACAGTTTCTAACTGGCTACGGGGCGGGTGTTTAGGTGATTCACCGGTACGAAGGGACGCCTCCCGGCCATGGTGGTGGTACCCCAAAGACCCTTTCGGGGGGACACGGCCATACACGAGAGGCGCCTGTATCGTGAGGTTACCGGGGAGCATTCCTGGGCCCGGCGCAAGAGCCGGCCCGAAACCATCGCCGACCTCCGCTGCGGGCTCATGCGGGCCCGAGAGGTCGCACAGCTCCCCTTTCCCCGCGTGTCGGGGTCTGCTAACGTAGTGAGAGGCACTCGCGGCGCACGGGGCCGTCCCGGGTCGGCACTGGAGTTCGGATGGCCGAGTACGACCACAAGCAGATCTGCCCGCTGGCAGTGTGCACGCTTCTGATCGGGCTGGCCAGCGGCGTTCTCGGCGTGTTGTCCGCCTGGTTTGGCTGGGGTGTAAGCTCCTCGGTGCTCTTCCTGGCATGGTTTGCGTTCGTGTTCGGCATGGGCTTCGCCGCAAGCTTTCTCTACATGCGTGTCAGCGACGGGGGCGATGCTCTCCTGATCGAGTCGGGCCCGCTGGCACTCCTCCATGCCGACTGTCGGTACGGAACCATGGAGTCCGTCCAGCGCACCACTGCCCGGCTTCTGGGGCGATGGCAGGTCCGGTGGGGTGGGCCGACACGCGTCTACGCAGCGGCCAACGGACCGGCGGTGCGCATCAAGCTGAAGTCGGAGCCCGGCACGCGGCTGCCGCGCTTCCTGGTCGTGGGAACCGACGAGCCCGATCGTCTCATCGCATTCCTTCGGACGCGCATCGGCGCCGGGGACGGGCATGAGGGAGGGCCAGCACGGGACGTGGGCCGCGGGCAGTAGGAACAGCCCCCATGCATCCCGCCTGGCGAGGCAACGCTGCCCGGCCCGGCTGTCCTCAGCAGGGGAGCCTTGCCGCCCCGACGGCGCCTCCTATAATGGCCGTGACGTACGGGGAATCCACTCAATGCTGTTCCGGAGCGTGGGAGGCGTGCCATGGGTGTGCGGAAACATGCGAAGGTCTTTCTGAACGGGCTGATCGTCGTCGCCCCTGTCGGCATCACTCTGTATGCGGTCGGCGCCGGCCTGTGGTGGCTGGACAAGACCGTCCGAGCGGGTCTGGAGGAGGTGCTGCACAGGTCCTTCCCGGGCCTGGGGGTCCTGGTCGGCATGGGAGGCATCTACGTAGCCGGCCTGCTTGCCCGCACGTGGCTGTTGCGCTGGCCTTTGCGGCTGGCCGAGTCGGCGGTGGAGCATATCCCGCTGGTCAAGAGCCTGTATTCGGCCATCAAGGACCTGCTGCAGTTCCTGGGCGGCACGGAGGCCGAATCGCGTGGCAAGCCGTGCGTGCTGAAGTCCGACGACGAGCGCGTGCGGTTGCTCGGCCTCGTCACTCAGCGGAGCCCGGGCAAGTTCCTGGCCGAAGACGATGAAGAGCGGATCGCCGTCTATCTGCCGATGAGCTACCAGATCGGCGGATTCACCTTCTACGTTCCTCCGGAGAACGTCCGGGAAATAGAGGGGATGAGCGTGGAGGAACTGCTCAAGCTCTGCATGACGGCCGGAGTGGGCACCGCCGAGTTGCCGGGCGCGTCGCCGGAGGAAGGCGAGGACACCTCCGTCGAGGTCTGAACGCGGCCAGCCCCTGCGGCCGGTAGGGGCACCATCCCGGCGGACTGCCGCAAAAGTCGCAAACAAGGTTGTTGACAGGCCGCCGTCGCGGCAGTAGACTCTCCAGGAGCTTCACCCGAAGACCAGCGGGGGGATTACCATGCCTCACCACGTTTTCATCAGCCACTCCGCCGAGGACAAGGACATCGCGGACGCGCTCTGCAGCGCTCTGGAAGAGAATGGGTTGGGCTGCTGGATCGCGCCGCGGGACATCTTGCCGGGGACTTCATGGGGCGCGGCCATCATCGACGCCATCAGCCAGTGCAGCGTCATGGTGTTCGTCTTCTCGTCGCATTCCAACTCCAGCCAGCACGTGATGCGGGAGCTGGACTGTGCGGTGAAGAGGGGCAAGACGATCATCCCATTCCGCACCGAAGCAGTGCTGCCCTCGGAGACCATCGAGTACTTCGTGGCAACCGCACAATGGTTCGACGCCATCCCGGAACCAACGAAGGAGCACTACGAGCATCTGGCTCAGATGCTGTCCAGCATGCTCGCGGCGTCCGATGAGGTCGAAGTGTCTCCGGCGGCCGTAGCCGACGAACTCAAGCCGACTGCTTCCCTCCAGTGGGCGGGGACGCAGTTTGAGGCGAGCAAGGGACCCGGCAGCCCGGCGTCGCAGACGGAGCACGAACGGAAACTGGTCGCGGCCGAAGAGCTGTTCGAGAAGGGCCAGCGTGCGCGCTGCATCCGGCGGTGTGGCACCATCCTGACGGGCGCCTTCCGGCAACTGATATCGGAGATGACGCGTTCGCTCAGTTCCCCGGAGACCCGTGACCAGATCCAGGAAATCCAGCGCTCGGCGGGCGGCGGCAAAGGCGCGCTCCAGTCGCTGGGGTTGCCACAACTGGTCGGCATGTTCACGCACCCCGTGGTCTTCGAGGAACTGCGGAAGTACCTCACCTCGAACCTGAGCAAGGCTCGCCAGATTGACTGGGACCAGCTTCTGTCCTGGCATGAGGCGGCCGGGGACCCGGGGGCCAGTGGTCTGCTGACCGACGATGACGTGATGCAGATGCTCTACTGGACGAAGCTCCTCCTCTTCGACGCCGAGCTTGCCGGGTCGGCTCCGAAGGTCGAGAGGGAGTCCGGGGAAGCCCCCCGTCCCGAGAGGTGCCCGTGCTGCGAAGAAGCCATAGGCGCCGACTGGAACTACTGCCCCTACTGCGGCGCCGTGCTGAGCGTCACCTGTGAGGCGTGTGGCCGGGTTCTCGCCCCGGACTTCCGCATCTGTCCTTACTGCGAGACCCCGGTGCAGCTCCGGGGCGCGCATGAGGCCGACTCCGCCGAACGGGCGCGGCAGGAATACCGCATACTCTGTGCGGGAGCGTACCTGGACGGCGTCGTCAACCTTCGCGAACGAGCCCTGCTGGAGAAGAAGCGCCTGGAGCTGGGGGTCAACGCAGAGGTCGCCGAGCAGATCGAGCGAGAGTGTGCACCGGAGAGCGTCGTCGAGTACTGCCGGCTCATAGAGGGGGTGCTGGTCGACGGCGTCATCTCCGAGAGGGAACGCAAGTTCCTCCAGCAGAAGGCCGAGCACCTCGGCGTTGACCCATGGGTCGCCGAGCAGGTCGAGAAGGTGGCCCTTGCCATGAGCCGAGCCGGGGAGGGCGGGGGCGGCGCAGAGGCCTGACCCGCACCCCGGACACGGAGCAGGACGCTGCACCACCTCCGGGGCGCTCTCAACAGAGTGGCTTCGGACCCTCTGCCAAGACCCAGGGGAGCGCAACAGATGGCCGTCAGCCCGCCGACCCTCGATCCAGACTGGGTCCGTCAGCAGGTCCGCCGATACTCCGAGGTCCGCCCGCTCTACGAGGAGTACGCCCGCGTGCTCGCCCGGACGTTGAAGGCAGCCACACGCAGCCGGGCTCCGATGGCCATCGTAGAGACCCGTGCGAAATCCGTCGCCAGCTTCGCAGAGAAGGTCCAGCGCAAGCGTC
>JASFTU010000322.1:0-4059 GCA_050050635.1 Candidatus Brocadiaceae bacterium | reverse complement strand
GGGAGGGCCCGTCGAGCGGGGGTTCGTGCCGGTCGAACTGGCCGGCGGCCGGGCCGGCGCGCTGCGGACGCGTCGGCACAAGTATGTCCGCTACCCGGGGGAATCGGCCGAGATGCTCTTCGACCTCGTGGCCGACCCGGGCGAGACCCGGAACCTGGCGGGCGACCCGGCCCACGCCTCGGTGCTGGCGGAGCACCGCGGTATGCTCGCGCAGTGGGAATCGGGTCTCGACCGCTGCCTGGGGGCCGACGATGCGCGTTAGCCGGCGGGGCCGCTCGCCGCACGTGCACCCGGCGAAGGCCAATGGCGTGGAGTGGTCGACCCCTAAGCCAGGGACTCCAGACGTTCGCTCAGGCTGGCAATGTGCTCCATCTCTTCGAGCATGATGCTCTGCGCGACATGCCACCCGGGCCGGCCCGAGGCCATCGCCTGGATCCCGGCGTAGAGCACCACGGAGTCCTTCTCGATCTCGATCGCCGCGCGCAGAATGCTCTCAGGCGTCGTGCATCCGCGCAGGCGAGCGCAGAGGTCTCCCGTGAGGTCGACGACCTTCCCCTGCGAGACGGCCCGCAGGTACCTCAGCGCCACCTCGGCATCGAAGGCGCTCTCTTCGGCGGCCCCGCCCCAGATGCCCTGCTCGGCGCGCTCGAACGTTTCCAGGTGCTCCTCTTCCATCTCGGCAAGCTCGCCGAGCAGGTCGGCAGTCGCCGGGTCGGGCGTGGCATCAGCCGCCCGCCGGTAGAACCGGGCTCCCTCCTCCTCGAGGTGGCACGCGATGGCCAGGATCTCATCGGGCCGGAAGGCGATTCTCACAGATACCCCCTTCGCGTTGCGCCGCCAGGCAGTCACCCTCGCCGCATCATATGGCCTGCGCCCGTCCCGGGCAACACCCGGGTCAGCCGTGCACAAAGCGTTCGTCAGGACTGCGCCGCCCCGTTGTCCAGGAGAGGTAGCGCTTGAGCTCCCAGCCGCTGCTCGCTCCGGAACCCCATCCGTTGTCCCGCTGCGGGGGGACGGGGCAGGCCGGGCCACTCACCCTTCGACCTCCCCGTCGACCTCCACCCCGGCTCGACGCTGCTCGGCGGGACCGGCACGATGCAGGCGGGCCTTTATGGCCCGGAGGCGCCGGCGCGCCTCTGCCCGGTCCGCCGCGAGGACGCCCCGTACCTTCGTCGTGAGCCGGGCGTGTGCTCGAGCCAGCAGATGAAAGGCATACGCGGCTGCGGTCAGGGACCAGAGCAGGAGGGGGCCGAGCGAGCTGTAGACGGCCCCCAGCTTCCCCTCCGACGGTCCCTCCAGGAAAGTGACGTTGAGTGTCAGGAGCGCGCAGAGCGTGACCGCAATGATGAAGACCTTGCGGACCTCTCGTGTCCGGCTCCCCATCTGCTGCAGATACGCCGATACTTCAGGGTCCATCTCTCCCCCCTTGCCCGTCTCGTCACGGAACGCATATCGGGATGTTACACTCTGAGCGGGGAACCGACAGTGCAGATTCCATGCCGGGGGAATGCCGGGACACCCGCTCGTGCCGAGGGGGCCGACTTCCGGCGCTGCCGGTTGGCAACGCTGCGCGGACTCCCTGACGCCGTCCCATCTCCTCACCCACGGGATGCGAAGCGGCTCCCGTGCCTCCATAAGATGCGCCGGCCAGCCAGGATACTCAGCAGGGCGGCCACACCGGCGCTTGCCCTTCCGAGTTGCCGCAGGGCGTGCAGCGCCCTAAACTGGTGCAATCTCCGGAGAAACCCGAAGTGACACGTCCTTTCCTCGAGCGGTTGCGCAAGAACCTGGCCGATCCCCGCGTCGGGGTGCGGCTCCGGGCCATCGACTCGCTGAGCGCAAAGGTGGGAGGGAGCGTCAGCCGGACCTGCGAGGACGCCGAAGCCGTCCCACTCCTGGTGGAGGCGCTCTCCGACGCCAGCATGCGGGTCCAGCGGGCCGCGGCCCGGGGGCTGCGCCCGTGGATTCTGCAGCGCCCGGACCTGCTCGGCAGTGTCCTGCCCGAGTACGCAACGGACGCGTTCGACGGCACCTACACCCACGTGGGCATCTACGATCCGGAGGAACGGAAGGTCTGGATACCGAAGTTCGCGGCGCTCAAGGGGCACGCGTCCCTCCTGGCGGACGCCGACACCGACACCTACTTCAAGTTCCAGTTCTACGTGCCCGGCCAGGCGCCGGTCCGCTTCCGCGACTCGGCGCCTGGAAGCGACCGGGGGCACCTGCTGCTGCACTTCATCTGCGACTGGAGTTACTCCCAGCAACGACTCATCCCCGCCGTTGACCAGCGCAAACGTCGGGCGAACGTGCGCGAGCAGGAGCGGTACGCGAGGGACGTAGTGGCCTTCTACGAGGACGCCGGGCTTCCGTACGGATTCGCCGTCCATCACGTGCTCTTCGAGTCGGGACAGCAGCCACGACACCGGCTCCACGTTCGGTTGTGCTCTGCTGGGGGGGAGGAGGCCTGAGCGGAGGTCCTGTTGAGTCCGGGCTGGCCCGACGGCATTCCCTCCGAAGAGCGAAAGGGCCTTGACACCGAGGCCCAACCGATGTATAGTCATCGAGCGCGGGAGAAAGGGATGCACTCCGTTCTGGCCTCGGGAACCGTCGGGCTGCACCGGCGGAGCGGGCCGCACGGGCGCAGGCCCATCACCATGGTCACAAGAGGGAGTAGCAAGGGACGGGAGAAGACGATTGGCGGCGCTGGAGCGCGAGGCGGCGCAACACATAGAAAGGGCGGTGATCCACATGACCACGGAAAGCGACGACCAGAAGGGCGCCGTGCGGGAAGAGCCGAGTGCCCCTTCGATGACGGGGCGTTGTCACTGCGGGCACGTCGGGTACCGGGCGCAGGGGCCGATCCTCAAGCAGAGCTACTGTAGCTGTCGCGGCTGCCAGAGGGCCACCGGCACGCTCGAGGCCCCCTTCATCACGGTGTCCCGGGACGCCTTCGCGGTCACGGCCGGCACTCCGTCTCTATTCCGTGCAGAGTCGGGCGAAGGGTGTGATGCGCACGGCCGGTGGGCCTTCTGTCCGCGGTGTGGCACCCAGTTGTTCTGGGACGGCGACGGGCGCGACCAGATCGACATATTCGCCGGGACGCTCGACGATACATCCCTGTTCGATGCCGGCGGCGAGTAGGGGCGCTTGCGCCGCCCGGAATTTCCCGCGTGCGGGCCCGCGCTCGTCCACTCGCTTCGGGGGTTCCCCGAGCCAGGCCCCCATCGCCTCCCCCTTTCGGCCTGCCCCAGCCATTCCACTGAAGCGCCCGCTGTGCTATGTTAGCGCCAGCGGCGTTCGGAAGGCCGGACGATGTCACGGAAGGCCCGGGCGCTCTCCGCCATGCGCGAGAGGACGTGACCAGTCATGGGAAGACGGCACACACAGGGAGAACTGCTTGTCGGCACGGGCCAGGTCGAGATCACGCCGCCGGTCGGGACGTCCCTGGCCGGCGCCCTGACGGCGAGGACATCCGTGGGGGTCCAGGACCCGCTGTACGCCAGGGCGATCGTTCTGCGTTCGGGGGGGCGGATGCTCGCCTACGTGATCCTCGACCTGATCAAGCTCTACCGCAGGGAGGGCGACGCGGCGGTAGCCCTCGCCTCGGAACGCACGGGCATCCCGCCGGAAAACATCGTCTGGGCGGCCAGCCACACGCATACCGGACCCTACACGGGGCCGATCTTCGGATCCGACCACGGCGGCGTCGATGAGGAGTGGCTCGCGGGCGTCGCCGGGAAGTTCGCCGAGGCGGTCCAGGCCGCGCATGATTCGGTCCGGCCCGCCCGGATGAGCCGACTGCGCGCGTTCCACCACGGCCTGTCGCACAACCGCCGCCTCACCTTCAAGGACGGGCGCGCGATCAACACGTGGAACCTGGCGCGCGCTGACGAGGAGGTGCAGAGCGTCGGCGCAGCGGGCCCGATAGACCCTGAGATCGGTATCCTGGTATTCGACGATCAGAGCGCCAACCCCATAGCCGTGCTGTTCCACTTCTCCTTGCACACGAACACGAACTTCGGGCAACGTTTCAGCGCGGACTATCCTGCAGTCGTTGCG
>JASFTU010000321.1:0-4070 GCA_050050635.1 Candidatus Brocadiaceae bacterium | reverse complement strand
AATTCAACCTCGGTCTGGCGCGGCGACGTGCGGAGCCTACCGGCGGAGGCCGGCCCCGCCGCGTCGAGGGTGCGCCCGGCGCAGAAGCGACGGTCGAGGCCCGGGCTGCCCGGCCGGGCTCTCCCGGAGGCCGGCCCGGGCGGCGCATCCCGGAGGGCGCCATCGGCTATCCGGGCGGTCGGAAACCGGGGCCCCGACCGGTGGAGTCGGTTCTGGAGGCCGTCACTTCGGCGGACACCGGGCCGGTGCTGGGCGAGGGGCGCATCGGGCGGGTGCCGTCCGGGCGCGACTGGTAGGGGTGGAGGCGGCGACTCAGTCCTCCAGGCTGCCCCGCGGTCCCGTCATGAACTGGTAGTTGCCGCCGATGAAGGCGAGCACGGCGATACTGACGACCAGCAGAAGCGGCCCGCCCATGACCCACCGATAGAACCCTTCCAGCCATTCGGCTCTCGCCCCCAGCAGGTGGCTCAGGAGTCCCAGGGATGCCAGGAGTGTCACCGCGCCGAAGAGGGAGGTAGATATGATCGCCAGGGGACGCACCTCGATCATGGCCGCAAAGCCAGCCACGAAGCCGGCGACGAAGATGGCCAGCCCGAGGGCGTCCTGGATGGGGAACAGGAAGGCTGCCAGCAGCAGGAAAGGGGACATGATGACCAGGAACGCGGCCACCGGTTTGGCACGGAGGGCCGAGAACAGGTACAGCCCGAACCCGAGGGCGATGCCCACCGCCAGCAGGAGCAGCTTGAACCAGGTTGCCCGCCCGGTGTAGAAGGCCGTGATCAGGCAGAACGCGATCCCCCCTCCGGTCAGCAGTCCCCAGAACGGCGCGAACGGGATGAGGAAGGACTGCAGAATCGTCCATCCATAGAACATGGCGACCAGGCCGACCAGCACCGCAACGCAGAACAGACCCCAACCGATCAACGCACTGCCAGTGGCGTCCTCGAACAGGGAGTCCGCATAGCGGGCGAACTCGGTCACTTTCTGACCGGCCCGGCGGGTGATCTCGGTGGCCTCGGCCTTCAGGGCTTCCCGTCCCTTCTCTGCCTTCGGCTTGACGGTGGGCTTCTCGACCGGTGCCTGCGCAGCCCGCTCCTGTGCCAGTGTGGTGGGGACGGCTGCGGGGGCGAGTACCAACAGGGCGACCAGCAGGATGAGCATCCTGGGTTTCATGGCTGTCTCGGCCGGGGCGTCCGGTTGCGTGTCACAGAGAGCCTTCGTCTTCCAGCTCCATGCGCTTGCGGACAATCAGCTCGTCCAGCGCCCTGGAGAAGTAATCGTAGTTCTCGACGATTTCGGCTGGGACACGTTCCTCGTAGGTCTTCCGAGCCTTCTCCACGGGCTCGCGGAGCAGCTTGTAGAAGGTTCCGTAGAGCACTCCCTCTTTGACGGCCTCCTCGTGGTAGGCCTCCAGGTCGGCCGCCAGGACGCGCGCTATGCGCCATGCATTCTGGTGCTCGGGGTCTTCCGCCACTTCGGGCGCGAGGCCCTCCGGCGGGCCGGGGGCACCGGCCGCCATCTGCCGGTCCGGCTCCCGCTCGTCCTGTTCGGCGGCGGGGCGTGAGCCGGGCCCCTGATGGGTCACCTCTCCGCCCGTCACCTTCCGGTAGAGCTTGTCGATGCGACGCCCGATGGCCTCGACGCATTTGCCGATATCCTTGGCCTGCTGGTTGACGGCGCCGATGAGCTGAGCCTGGGTGTGTTGCATGGTGCTGACCTGCTCCTCCATCTTGCTCAGCCGTTCATCCATGTCCTTCAGGATCGCGTCCATGCCTTCGCCGTCGTCGAGGTACTCCACCGTCAGCACGGTAGCCGGCACGTGGGCCACCCCTTCGGAGGGGGCCGGACCTTCGCCCGACTGGTTGCCATTCTTTTTCTGGAAGAGCTTCTTGACAATGCCGCCGCCGGCCGCTTCGGCCGCTTCCTGCTCCTCGACAGCATCCTGGGGGTTTTCTTCGGCCATCGGAGTTCCTTTCCAACCTCCCAACTCTCAAAGGTAATGTTACACAACCGACGGGGCAAACGCAAGAGCCCCGGTGCGCCTCAGGGCCGTCCCGTCGCGCGGGGCAGGGGGAAAGCCGACTTGACAATCGGCCGCTTATCGGTTTATCTGATGGCCTGTGAGGACGTGACGACCCGAGACTGAGGGGCATTTGATGGCTACACCGAGTGGCGACAACCTGCCGCTGATGCGGAAGGTCCGGCGCTTTCGGGACGTGGACCAGATAAAGGCGGCGGGCCTCTACCCGTACTTTCGTCCCCTGTCATCGGCCCAGGACACGGAGGTCTGGCTGAACGGCAACAAGGTGGTCATGCTGGGCTCCAACAGCTACCTGGGACTGACAAACAACCCCGAAGTCAAGGAAGCCGCCAAGCACGCCACCGAGAAGTACGGGTCCGGCTGCGCCGGTTCTCGCTTCCTCAACGGGACCCTCGACATTCACCTGGAGCTGGAGCGGGAACTGGCCGAGCTGGTCGGAAAAGAGGCCGCACTCCTGTTCTCGACCGGCTTCCAGACGAACCTGGGCATCATCAGCGCCCTTGTCGGCAAAGATGACTACGTGATAACCGACAAGGAGGACCATGCCAGCATAGTGGACGGCTGCCTGCTGTCGTTCGGCGAGCTGCTGCGGTTCACCCACAACGACATGGAGTCGCTGGAGGCCAAGCTGCAGCAGTGCGAGGCGGACGCCGGGAAGCTTGTCGCCGTGGACGGCGTTTTCAGCATGGGCGGGGACGTGTGTAACCTGCCGGAGTTGACCAGGCTGGCCGAACAGTACGACGCGGCGGTCATGGTTGACGACGCCCACGCCATCGGCGTCCTGGGGAAGTGTGGCGCCGGGACGGCGGCCCATTTCGGGCTCACCGATAAAGTGCAGATCATCATGGGCACTTTCAGCAAGTCTCTGGCTTCCCTCGGCGGTTTTGTGGCCTCGGACAGAGCCACGGTCGGTTACCTGAAGCACCACGCGCGGGCGCTGATCTTCAGCGCGAGCATATCGCCGGCAAACACCGCCGCCGCCCTGGCGTCCCTGCGGATAATGAAGCGGGAGCCGGAGCGCATCGAGCGGCTGTGGAGCAATACGCGGCGCGTCAAGGCGGGCCTCCAGGAGATCGGCTTTGACACCGGGGCCTGCGAAACGCCGATCATCCCCGTGCACGTGGGAGACATGGACACCTGCTTCCGCTTCTGCAAACGCCTCGAGGAGGAGGGAGTCTTCGTCAATCCCATCGTGCCCCCCGCGGTGGCCCCAACGGAGACGCTGTTGCGCGTCAGCGTGATGGCCACCCATACGGAGTCGCAGATTGAGTTCGCCCTGGAGAAGTTTGCCCTTGTCGGCAAAGAACTCGGGGTGGTCTGACGCGCCGCGCCGCCGTGGAAGAGGTCACCTATGCGCGTTGAGGTAGGGGAGGCCACCTCCCGCAGAGAG
The DNA here is from genome assembly GCA_050050635.1 of Candidatus Brocadiaceae bacterium. Taxonomy (GTDB): domain Bacteria; phylum Planctomycetota; class Brocadiia; order SM23-32; family SM23-32; genus JASFTU01. The sequence goes on along the minus strand of JASFTU010000321.1, from coordinate 639 downwards.
CTTCTCGAGTTCATCAAGTTCCCTTACTCCCTCTACGCTGACGATCCACACTACGTGCCCCGCCTGCTGAGGGAACGCAAGGAGTTCTTCGCGGACGCCAACCCCATATTCGACTTCACCCGCGTCCGCTACCTGTTGGCGCGGGACAGCTCGGGGGGAGTGCTGGGGCGCGTGAGCGCGCATGTCAACCAGCGCCACAATGACTTCTGGGGCGAGAGGACCGGCTTCTTCGGCTTCTTTGAGTGCGTCGAGGACGCCCGGGTGGCCGAAGCCCTCATGGACAGGGCCGAGCAGTGGCTGGCCAGCCAGGATATGGTCACGGTCCGCGGCCCCCTCAACTTCTCGACCAACCAGGAATGCGGCTTCCTCGCGGAGGGATTCGACTCACCACCGGTCTTCATGATGCCCTACACGAAGCCGTACTACCTGGAGATGATGGAGGGGATGGGATACGCGAAGGCCAAAGACCTGTTGGCCTACGACTACCACTATCCGGGCGAGATTCCCCGTCACCTGGAACGTTTCTGTCGGCGCGTGCAGGAGCGGACTCCCGCGCTCGTCCGAACCGTCGACATGGCGGACTTCTCGGAGGAGATCCGCAGGGCGTTCTCCGTCTACAACCGGGCCTGGTCGGAAAAC
>JASFTU010000320.1:0-4076 GCA_050050635.1 Candidatus Brocadiaceae bacterium | reverse complement strand
GTGCCCGTCGGGCTCTGCTGGCCTCGGCGCTCGGACAGAACGGTCAGCAGGAACCGGGCCCCCTTGCCGGGCGACTCGATGCGGCTCTGAGCACCCCTCCCCTCTGGTCCAGGCGGGGCTGCCCTGTGCCGCCGGCCGACCCCGCCGCGGCCCTGCCAGGGGACAGGCTGCTGATCGCGGACGACGACTGCCTGCACTGTGTCTCTGCCCGGGACGGGAGCGAGCTATGGACCACTGAGCTGCCCTCGCAGCCTTCCGCGCCCGGGCGGACTTCGGGCCCTCGGGCCCCGCGGCATCACGTTGGCCCGGGCTATCCGGTGCATCAGGTGAGCGACGGCGTCCTGATGGTCGCCCTTCCTTCCGCCGTGGTGGCGCTGGATCCGGCCGACGGGACAATCATCCACCGCCTGCCGGTGGGGATGCCGGGGGCGAGGTACGGCACGAGTGTGCCCGTGCCGCGCGGCCTGTGGATACGCCGGGCCGTGTGCGGCCTGCCGGTGCCGCCCAGGGACGCCAGGCCATTCCGCCGGCTGGACGATTTCCTCGTCTCGCCCGTCGCCGCATGCCGGGTCGAGGCGGGTGTGGGGATCTCCCTCTTCGACCCGCGCACAGGCGAGGAGCTGTTCCGGCGATCCGTTCCCGCGGAACAGGGCCTGATCGGACTACAGGCCGCCTTCGCCGGCAACTGGCTGTGCGCGCTGCTTCCCGCGCCGGATCGCCTGCTGCTCATCGATCCGGTGGACGGACAGACCGTCGCCCGATGGGTGCTGCGCGAATCGTCCGGCATCCACGCCATGCTCTCCACGGGTGGGCAGATCCTTTACCTGGCCGACCGAGACGCAATATGGCGGTTCGACCTGCGTGGGCCCGAACTGGCAGCGCGCTGGGCTATGCCGGAGGGTATCGAACGTCTGATCTACGCGGATGCGAAGGTGCTCCTCGTCGAGTCCACGGCCGGCGACACACAGCTTCTCTCCGCGGAGACGGGACACGAGCTGCCGGCTTCCGCGGTGAAGGGCCGGGCCACATGGGCGCGCCGACGAGGAGAGGTGCTCTACCTCCTGCACGCCGACGACTACCGCGGCGCGGTCCCCTACGGGCAGCAGACGCATGCGCTGGGAAGGGGCTTCGCTTTGCGCGTCGTGCGACTCGAGGACGGGGAGACCCTGTGGGAACACGCGATGCCCCGGGAGGAACTCCGGGTGGTGGGTCCGCCGCTGCCCGACGGTGACGCCTGGCTGATCCCGTGGAGCAACAGCGAATGCGCCGGAGTGGTCGCTCTGCGGGCGAGCGACGGCGCAGAGCTCTCCCGCGCCGAGCTTCGGGTCAGGGGCCACCCCGGGCCGGTGTCATTGCTGCCGGCCGGTCAGACCGTTATCCTGGGTGCCAAGGGAACCACGTCCGCATTCGCCCGACGGGAAGAAGAAATGAGGTAGACACGGAGGCGTTGGATCGGTGCGGAGCGTCCTGACATCGGCCGTCTGCATGGTTCTCCTGGCCGCCACTGTCCCTGCGGCGGACGAGGCGGAGTGGCGGCCGTCGGCCCGGCGCGATCTCTCACCCGCCGCTGAGCAGGCCATCCGGGAGGGCATCTCCTTCCTGGTTCGCACACAGAATCCCGACGGGAGCTGGTTGAGCGACGGTTCCACGGGGCGCTTCCCGACGGCCATCAGCGCGCTTGCCGGGCTGGCGCTTCTGGCCAATGGCAGCACGGCCTACAGCGGGCCACAGGCGGAGAACGTGCGGCGCGCGGTGCGCTACCTCCTGGACCGCGCCGACCCGACGACAGGCCTCATCGGGGGGCAGGAGTCCGGCCGACCCATGTTCGGGCACGGCTTCGCGATGCTGTTCCTGGCCCAGGTCTATGGCAGCGAGGGCCAGCCGGCGCTGAGGCAGCGGATACGCGAGGTGCTGCTCGGCGCCGTGGCGCTCACCGCACGATCGCAGAGCGAGCTGGGTGGGTGGTACTACACGCCGGACTCCGACGAGGACGAGGGCGCGGTCACGATGACGCAGTTGCAGGGCCTCAGGGCCTGCGCCAATGCAGGGCTGCCCGTCCCGGAGGAGACGGTTGCGCGGGCCCTGGACTACATCCGCAAATCGGCCCGTCCGGACGGAGGCATCGCCTACCGAGCCGACCGACCCGGGGACAGCCGGCCGGCGATCACCTGCGCCGCCCTGGCCAGCCTGTATGCCGCGGGCATCTACGAGGGAGAGCTGGTCGAACGGGGCCTCCGCTACGCTCGAGCGAACGTGCCCACCACCGCGCCGCGGCCTTCGGGCGGGACGCACTTCTTCTACGCGCATCTCTACCTGTCGGAGGTCCTGTACTTCCGCGGCGGCGATGAGTGGAGGGACTACTTCGAGGCCATCAGCGGCTGGCTGGCGGCGATGCAGCGCGAGGACGGGAGCTGGCTGGGCGAGTACATAGGAAGAGCCTACGGAACGGCTGTCGCCCTGCTCATCCTTCAGCTCCCTTACAACAGCCTGCCGGTTCTGCAGCCCTGAGGGAGAATGCAGGCCCGGGCGGGAACCGGTTGACGTTGCGGGCGCGCCACGGTAGGCTTCCCCCGACGTCGAGGCAGGCACATGCGGGAGACCGACATCCCGGGAGAACGCCATGGCGGAGACTGAGACAGGCGGATTGCCCGAGAGCGACCGGGAGAGCGTTGCGCACCTCTGCGACGGCTACGAACGCCTCCGCGCCGAGATCTCCAAGGTCATCGTGGGACAGGAAGAAGTGGTGGAGCAGATGCTGATCTGCCTGTTGGCCGGCGGCCACGCCATCCTGGAGGGCGTGCCCGGGCTGGCGAAGACGCTCATGATCCGCACGCTGGCGCGCTGTCTCTCGCTGAGCTTCAGCCGGATCCAGTTCACGCCCGACCTCATGCCGGGGGACATCACGGGCACCGAGGTGCTGGAGGAAGATCGGGCGACCGGTTCCCGGCAGAGCCGGTTCATCAAGGGTCCGGTCTTCGCCAACGTCGTTCTGGCGGACGAGATCAACCGGACCCCGCCCAAGACGCAGGCGGCTCTCCTGGAGGCCATGCAGGAGAAGCAGGTCACCTTCGGCGGCATGCGCTACGGGCTGCCCGCCCCCTTCTTCGTGCTCGCGACCCAGAACCCCATCGAGCAGGAGGGAACATACCCCCTCCCGGAGGCCCAGCAGGACCGGTTCATGTTCAAGATCCTCGTCTCCTACCCCTCCTGGGAGGAGGAGTTCCAGATAATGCGCCTCACTGCGGTCGAGCCGTGGGAGTCCGTGCAGCCGGTCATGGGGGCAGAGGAAATCCTGGAGCTGCAGGACATCGTGCGCCGCGTGCCGGTCGCCGACCGTATCGTGCACTACGGGATGACCCTCGCGCGACGCACGAGGGTGGGGACCGCAGAGGACGTGCCCCCCTTCATACGGGAGTGGGTCCGCTGGGGCATCGGTCCGCGGGCGTGCCAGTTCATGTTGCTGGCCGCCAGGGCTCGGGCCCTGCTGCACCGGCGCTATCACGTCTCGGTGGAGGATGTCCAGGCGGTGGCAAAGCCCGTCATGCGACATCGGCTGGTGACCACGTTCACGGCAGCCAGCGAGGACGTGGAGCCGGACCGGATCGTGGAAGAGCTCATCGCGCACACGCCCGCCCGGGAAGGCCCGCTGAGCAGAGATGCAAGAATACAGGAAGTACTTAGACCCGGAGACCCTGAGTAGGATCTCCAGCCTTGCCGTCCGCGCCCGCCACGTGGTCGAGGGCTACCTCGTCGGCATCCACCGCAGCCCCTACCACGGCTTCAACGTCGAGTTCGCCGAGCACCGCCCCTACAGCCCGGGCCACGAACCCAAGTACATCGACTGGAAGCTGTGGGCGCGCTCGGACCGCCTCTACATCAAGCTGTTCGAGGAGGAAACCAACGTCAGAGCGTACCTGCTGATGGACGGCAGCCGCTCGATGGCCTATGCATCGGGAGCCATGAGCAAGTACGACTACGGCGCCACGCTGGCCGCCAGCCTGGCCTATCTTCTCCTCAGGCAGCAGGACGCGGTGGGCCTGACGATCCTCGGTGGCGGGGGGCGTGGACCGCTCCCG
>JASFTU010000319.1:0-4088 GCA_050050635.1 Candidatus Brocadiaceae bacterium | reverse complement strand
CCTCAGCGGCACCATCTACACGGCGCGCGACGCGGCGCACAAGAGGCTGGCGGAGGCGCTGGACCGCGGCGAGAAGCTGCCCTTCGATCCGCGCGGACAGGTCATCTACTACGTGGGACCCACGCCGGCACCGTCGGGCAAAGTCATTGGCGCGGCCGGACCGACGACCAGCGGAAGGATGGACCGCTATGCGCCGCGGCTCTACGAGGCGGGAGTGCGGGCCACCATCGGTAAGGGACCCCGCTCCGATGCGGTGCGGCGCGCTCTCGTCGAGTATCAGGCCCTTTACCTGGCGGCCGTCGGCGGCGCGGGGGCACTGCTGGGGAGGACCATTGCAGAGGCCGAAGTCATCGCCTACCCCGAACTCGGCCCGGAAGCGGTCCGCAGGCTGGTGGTCGAAGACTTCCCTGCCTTCGTGGTGAATGATGCGTACGGAGCCGATCTCTACGGGAGGGCCGCGGAGCAGGGAGGCGCGTCTTGAGCGGTGCGACGGACGCGCGGCACCTCGAGCCCGCCGAGAAAATCCTCCGCGTGCTGCACGCCCTGGATGAGTACTACGGTCGGAAAAAGCGGTCCGAAGCCCCGGACCCTCTCCGGGTGCTGGTGCGCGGCATCCTGTCCCAGAACACCTCCGACGTGAACAGCGGCCGGGCGTATGAATCGCTCATGCGGCAGTTCGGCGGGTGGGCGGAGCTGGCACAGGCCGGTCGGCAGGAGATCGAGAGGGCCATCCGGAGCGGCGGGCTGGCGGCGCAGAAAGCCGGTGCCATCAAGTCGGTGATGGACTGGCTGGCGGGGCGCGGCGAGTACTCACTGGACTTCCTGGATGAGCTGGGCAGCGGGGAGGTGGAGGAACGTCTCAAGAGGATCAAGGGTGTGGGGATTAAGACGGCTCGGCTCGTGCTGCTGTTCGGTCTGGCACGGCCCGTGTTCGTCGTGGACACGCACGTCCACCGGGTCAGCCGCCGGCTCGGGCTCATACCATCGAGGTCCAGCCGCAGGAAGGCGCACGGTCTGCTCGATGGGCTCATCCCCGACGAGGACAAATACAGCGGGCACCTGAACATGATCGAGCACGGCCGCAGGACCTGCCGGGCGCAGTCCCCGTTGTGCGACGGGTGCACCGTGCGCCGATGGTGTCTCCACGTGAGCGGCGAAGTGCAGCAGGTCAGTCCCTCCTGACGTCCCGCGCGAGCTGATCGACTTTCCTTTCGAGCGAGCGGTGCGCGCTCTTGAGCTGGACGAACACGGTGCTCGTTATGAACGACCTGTCGCGTCGGGCCAGCCAGTCGATGTCGTCCTCCACCTCTTCGATCCGGCGCGACATGGTCTCGATGGCGTAGCCCAGCCGTCGGGTCTCGTCCTGCAGTGATCCGACGGTGTCCTGCATCTGCCGGATCACCTGCTCGTGCCGCCGGAGGGTGGCCAGTTTCTGTTCGGTCAGCTCCTTCTCCAGCCGCGCGAGCTCGGCCTCATGGGCAGCCTTCCGCACTTCTTCCCTCATGATGGCGTCTTCCTGCCAGTCCTGGCGGTCCCGCGCCAGGTTCTCCAGCTTGGCCTCCAGGTGCCTGCGCCGGCCCTCCTCAGTGGCGTGTTCAAGCGCCCTGCGGTATGCCTGCCGGGCCTTCGCGAACATCGTTGGCGCGTCGTCCGCCTCCCAGGCCCTCTCTCTGAAATGGTCGCCCACCTGCTCGTGGTAACTTGTGGCCGGGACCTCGCTGCGGACGATGCGCTTCACGTCCTCGCGGCGGTAGCCGATGGTGCCTCCGCCGATGCTCTCCACTCTGACCAACTCGTCGGTCTCCTGCAGCAGCTTTCCCCGGACCGTCCGGCCCTCCAGGTGGACTTCCACCATGGTGATGGTCTCACCCCGGGCGGCTGAGCGCTCTGCCCCGGCGCCCGCGGCGGATTGGTTCCCCGCTGCGCGCACTGCCAGGCCGCCGAGCACGGCAGTCACGACAACGAAAACAACCATGTGCGTGAAGGTCCTCATCGCGTTTCTCCTCTCCCAACAGGGTACGCCTCCATTATAGGAGGCGGCCGCGGAGAGCGACAGCGGTCAGGTGGACTCGCGGCAACGCGCCGGAGGGAAGGTAAGAGGTCGGAATGAGGGCCCGCTTCACGCGATGCATGCTCACGCCGCAGCGTGCAGCGCGGTCACGAATATCATCTCCGGTGAGTCGTCGGCGAACGGCGACCCATCGAAGCTGCCGAGAAGCTCCACCACGCGCAATCCGGCCCGTGCCAGCAGGTGCTCCACTTCGTAGCGATAGAAGTAGCGAAAGGGGAAGGCGTGCACGTGGCGCTCCGTGTCTCCCTGGAGGTCGGTCACGTAGTAGATGAGTTCAACATCGTTGCACTGCACGGCGGGATGTCGGGCGCTGAACCGATGGGTGCGCCTGAGGGTGCGGCCGTCCGGCAGCCTCAAGTCGGCGAAGTCCTCTCGCTCTTCCAGCGCCGTCGGGTCGGTCAGTTTCCGGGGGTCGGGGTTGAACACGTCCAGGATGAACCGACCGTCCGGCGCGAGGTGTTTCCGAACGCACTCCAGACAGGCAAGCTGCTGCTCCACGGCGACCAGATGCTGGAAGGGCCGGAACGGGGTCGTGATGAGTCCGAACTCCGCGCCGAGGTCGAACCCAGTCATGTCCTCCGTGACAAGGCGAACGCGGGCCCGCACCTCGGCGGGCTCGCGTGCCAGTTTCTCCCGGCACTTCCGCAGCATGTGCTCGGAGATGTCGAGTCCCACTGTTTCACAGCCGGCACGGGCGACGGGGATGAGGACCCGACCGGTTCCGCAGCCCAGCTCCAGAACGGGTCCGTCGGCGGCGGTCGCACGCGCCACGTAGAACCCGACGTCCGGGCGACCGGCGTAGCCGGGCACGAAGTCGTAGAGCTCCGCAAGCCATGCTTCGTCCCTGTAGCCGCCGGCATCGGCCATTCCGGTACTCCTCGGCTCTGACTCAGCCGCTCGTCTCACGTTTCTGCCATCTGCGCAGTGCGGCGACGATCTTCCCCGCCAGGTCCCTGGCCAGTTGGCCCGTATTCTCGGCGAAGGACATCTCGCGGAGCAACTCGGTGCAGGCGCCGGCGACGACGAGATTGATGCCCCGGTCCTGGCTCTCCCGGTAGTCCGTACGCACGCCGATCACCGGGACGCCCCGCTCGTAGGCCATGCCCATCTCGAAAGCCGTCCCACTGTCCACGTCGGGGCCGTCCAGCACGGCCACCACCACGTCGGACTCTCGCAGCCCCTCGATGCAGGCCCGGAATATGCGAGGGAAGTCCCGGGGATCGTTGTAGGAGTTGCCGAACTTGAGGTCCTGCGGCAGGAAGACCTCCGCCCCCGAGATCAGTTCCTGCAGCGCGGTCGCGAGCTGGCGGTTCCACCTGCGCTCCGCTTCGGTGAACAACGGGCCCGAGAGGTAGATCTTCACCTCATGTGCCCTCCGATTGCCATTCCGCGGTTTTCTGCTCGATAACCGTTCGCGGTATGCTGATCTCGGCCACCTGCACCTCACCGGTGAACGCCCGGGCGCCGGGGCGGGTCAGACCAACCTTGCTGGCCGCGAACGTGACGGTACGATCCGCCCGGACGGCAATCCCCAGCGGCTCCCCCGTGTCGCAGTCCAGCCCGGAGGGGATGTCCACCGCCAGGACCGGCCGGTCGCATCCGTTGATCAGCTCGATGGCCGTCCGGAACGGCTCGCGCACCGCGCCGCTTACCCCGGTTCCCAACAGGGCATCCACTACGAGGTCGGCTCCGGGCAGGTCGCGGCGTGCGCCACGGACCCGGTCCGCGTTCTGCAGCTCCTGCACGCTGATCTCCATGTTCAGTGCGATCCGGAGGTTAGTCGCGCTCTCGTCAGCGCGCTGGAGCACTTCGTCGCGCGACGCCAGCAGAAGGATCCGGACGTCGGCGCCGTGGTTGGTCAGGTGGCGGGCCACCACGGACCCGTCGCCGCCGTTATGGCCCTTCCCACAGAGGACCACGACGGATCGGCCCTCCGGTTCGCCGAGCATGGCGGTTGCCACGTCCGCGCACGCTCGCCCGGCGTTCTCCATCAGGACGATGCCCGGGATGCCGTAGT
>JASFTU010000318.1:0-4101 GCA_050050635.1 Candidatus Brocadiaceae bacterium | reverse complement strand
GAGCATCCGCTGCTGGTGCCCGTGGTCGGGACCGAGGCCGTGAAGCTCTGCGTTGACGTTCCCGGCATCTCGCGCGGCGGGCCGATCCGGCTGCGCATCTCCGCGCTCGACCGCATCGGGAACCTCGACCCGACTCTCTCGGACACCCTTCTCTGCCGCCTAGGGGAACAGGAGGCCCTGGTCGCCATGCATGGTGGGCGGGCCGAGACCATGGAGCTGACGGCCCCCGAGGAGGGCATGCACAGCGTCCGGGTCCGCGGACGGGAGTCGGGCCTTGAAGGCCGGTCGAACTACTTCCTGGTGGACCCCGAACTGGGAGACGGGATGCTTGTGTGGGGCGACATCCACGGGCATTCGATCTCCTCCGATGGCATTGGTATGCTCGACGAGCACTACGCCTACGCGCGCGACGTCCGGTTCATGGACGTGGCGGCGGTCACCGATCACGACAACCAGATCATCGCCAACGGTGCCTGGCCGACCATCCAGCGGAAGGCACGCGAGTGGTCGGAAGCGGGCCGCTTCATCGCGCTGCCCGGCTACGAGTGGGCACAGCCCTACGAGGCGGAGCGCAACTACGGGCACAAGAACTTCTACTTCCGCACCTACGCGGGCAACCCGCTGCTCTCCGGCGACGCGCGGGACGGCACTGATGCCGAGACACCGCAGAAGCTCTATGCCCGGCTGGACCCGGAGGAATGCGTCATCATCTCGCACCATCCCGCCTACGAGAGCTGGATGTGGACCGACTGGGAGCGCGTGGATGGCGCGCGCGAGCAGGTCATCGAGGTGTACTCGATGCACGGGGCCTCCGACGAGGTGGAGACCATCAAGCCGCTGCCCGACTTCCATCCGGACCGTTTCATCCTGAAGAACCTGCGCGAACGGCCTGGACTGCGGCTGGGGTTCGTCGGAGGATCGGACGTGCACGCCGGCCTCATCGCCCAGGATTTCCATCCCGACCGGGCCGATCCGGCCGACCGGATCATGTTCAAGCCCTACCGGGGCGGGATCACCGCACTATGGGTGGAGGAGTTGACCCTGGACGCCGTTCTGCGGGCGCTCAGACGCCGCACAACCTACGCGACCACCGGGGAAAAGTTGCTTCTGCTGGTGGAAATCAACGGCCATGCGTTCGAACCCGAACTGGACGGCTGCCGCCGGGCCGAACTCCGGGTGCGGTTTGGCGGAACGACCCGGGTCAGGTCACTGGAGATCTACCGCAACGCGGCGGCCTGCCATCGCGTGGAGGGTCTGGACGAGGCGTTCGAGTACCGCTGGGAGGATCCGGGATTCGCTCCGCCCGCCTCGTACTTCGTCCGGGTGACCCAGGAGGACGACCAGATGGCCTGGTCCTCGGTGGCCTGGCTTGAGTGAGCCGACGGAACGCACGAGAGGCGCGGAAGAGACCGTTCAGCCGGTTGCGGGATGGCCAGGCGGGGCAGGCGCCGGAAGCGCCGCTTGACGCCGCCCCGGCCGTACCGGAGAATGCGAGAGTTGTCCCTGGTCTCCTGGTGGCGGAGAGAGCGATGTCCCTGAACGGCGCATCCGAGCAGTCTGAGCAGGAACCGGCCGTATGGCCGCCGTCCGCCGTGCGCCAGAGCTCTTCAGGTAAGCCCTCGCGGCCGGTCTGGATGGGGTGCCTGCTGGGGCTGGCGGGCGGGTTCACCGTCCTGGTGCTTCTGGCCGGCGCGCTGTTCGTGATCTTCGCTGCCCTGATCGTGGTCAGCTCAGTGGGGGGCACTGCACGGACGGGCCTTCCCCTCACCGAGGTGACCGTGAGCGGCGAACGCGGCGCGCCCAAGGTCGCCCTCGTTCCGGTTCGGGGATTGCTCCTCCGGGGCGGGTTCGGGGAGGACCCCCTGCGCCTCCTCGAAGCCATGCTCGACCGGGCGGGGAAGGACGAACAGGTTCACGCCGTCATCCTGTCGGTGGACAGCGGCGGCGGAGGAATGACGACCTGTGACATGATGCACAGGCGTCTCCTCGACTACCGGGAGGAGACCGGAACCCCGGTGGTGGCGCTCGTGGAGGGCATCGGCGCCTCGGGTGCCTACTACGTCAGTTGCGCCGCCGACCACATCATCGCCCATCCTACCTCCCTGACGGGCAGCATTGGAGTGCTGATGCAGCTCTACGACGCGGGCGGCCTGATGGAGAAGGTCGGCGTCCAGGATCGCACCGTGAAGAGCGGCAGGTTCAAGGACATGGGTTCGCCCTTCGCCCAGAAGTCGCGCGAGGACTGGGAGCGCGACCAGGAGGTCCTGTCCGACATCATCCGGCAGATGCATGAACGGTTCATCCAGGTCGTGGCGCGGGAGAGGGGACTGCCCCGCGAAGAGGTGCGGCCGATTGCCGACGGGCGGATCTTCACCGGTCAGGAAGCCCTTCAGTTGAAGCTGGTTGACCAGATCGGTTACCGCGACGATGCGGTCGCGAAGGTCAGGGACATGACCGGGCTCGACCGGGTGCACGTTGTGGAGTACGCCCGCGTGCCCACGCTCCGGGAGATGCTCATCGGCCGGGTGGGGGACCGGGAGGTGACCGTGCGACTGGGCGAGGAGCTTCCCCTTCAGAGGTCGCCACGCCCGATGTACCTGTGGGCGCCCGGAGCGCCGTAGCGCCCAATCGGCGGGCGAGGCGATCGCACGGCACCGCGGACCGCGGTGGCGTGGCATGCACGGAGCCAACGGAGAGGATCACTACATGCTGAAGGTCTACAACAGCCTGGGACGGCAGCTTGAGGAGTTCACCCCGCTCCGGGAAGGCTTCGTGGGCATGTACGTCTGCGGCCCGACCGTATACGGCGACAGCCACGTCGGGCACGCCAAGAGCTACGTGAGCTTCGACGTCGTGGTCCGTTACCTGCGCTACCTCGGCTACCGGGTTCGCTACGTGCAGAACATCACCGACGTGGGACACCTGACCGACGATGCCGACCAGGGCGAGGACAAGGTCGGCATGAAGGCCCGGCAGATGGGCATCCAGCCGATGGAGGTGGCCGAACGGTTCACCCGGAGCTACTTCGAGGACATGGACGCGCTCAACGTCCTGCGCCCGGACATATCGCCCCGCGCCAGCGGACACATCACCCAGCAGATACAGCTCGTGGAGAAGCTCCTCGAAGAAGGCCACGCCTACGAGGTCGACGGCAACGTTTACTTCGACGTGGGGAGCTTCGGGGAGTACGGCAAGCTGAGCGGGCGCAGCCTGGACGACCTGATGGAGGGCGTGCGCGTCGAAGCCAGGGACGAGAAGCGCCATCCGGCCGACTTCGCCCTGTGGAAGCGCGCCGAAGAGGGCCACATCATGCGCTGGCCCAGCCCCTGGGGCGAGGGCTACCCCGGGTGGCACGTCGAGTGCTCCGTGATGTCCATGGAGTACATAGGCGATACCCTCGACATCCACGGGGGCGGCCTGGAGAACATGTTCCCTCACCATGAGGATGAGATAGCCCAGGCGGAGGCCGCCACCGGCAAGCAGTTCGCCCGCTACTGGCTGCACAACAACATGGTCACCGTCAACGGCCAGAAGATGGGCAAGAGCCTGGGCAACTTCATCACCCTGAAGGACGCCTTCGCCGGCCGGCCGCCGCTGGAGGAACCGATCCGGCCCATGGTGATGCGCTACTTCATCCTGACCAGCCACTACCGCAGCCCCCTGGATTTCTCCGTTGAGGCGCTGGAGGCCGCCGAAAAGGGCCTCTCACGCATCGAGAACACGGTGGGACGCGTGCGCCGCATGCTCGCCCAGGCGCCCGAGGGCGAGGCGAGCGAGGAGCTTGCCGACCTGGTGGAACGGACGCGGGAGAGCTTCCTGGCCGAGATGGACAACGACTTCAACACCGCCGGCGCCATCGGGGAACTGAGCACCTTCACCCGCGAGGTGAACCGTCTGCTGGACGCTGGTGAAGGCATCACGAGCGACGCGCTGCAGGCCGTCAGCGACCTCTACGACGAACTGGGCGGGAGCGTGCTCGGGATCGTCACCGAAGGGACCGGCCGGCAGCGGAAGGCGGGCGTTGAACGTGAACTGGTGGAGTCCCTGCTGGACGTGCGGTCCGAGTTGCGGGAGAAGAGGGAGTTCGAGCTTGCCGACGCT
>JASFTU010000317.1:0-4107 GCA_050050635.1 Candidatus Brocadiaceae bacterium | reverse complement strand
CGGTGGTGGCCGACGCCGTGGCGCTGGCGCGCCGGCACGGCCTGCGCGACCTGGGTGTCTACGTCCTCATCGGCTACGGCGACACGCCGGACGAGGCCCGCTACCGCCTGGAGATGGTCCGCTCGTGGGGCATCCGCCCCAACCCCATGCGCTACCAGCCGCTCGACGCGTTGGCACGCGATAGCTACGTGGCGCCGGGCTGGTCGGCGCGGGAGCTGAAGCGCATGACGCGCTACTACAGCCGGCTTCGCTGGCTGGAACACATTCCCTACGAGGATTACGACCCCGATATGCCCGAGGGCCAGATGCCCTTGTGGCCGAGACAGGAAGGAGAAGCGCCCGATGAAGCTCTTCATCGGTCCGAACTGCCCGCAGTGTGAGGCGCTTAAGAAGCGCGTCGACCTCGAACAGGTCCCCGACCTGGAGGTCCACCTGATCCCGGGCTCCGGCGTGCCGGCGAACGACGACGAGGCCACTCCGCTGTCGGAGGCGGACTACCAGGACATCTACTCGGTGCCCGCGCTCGTCACCGACGGCCAGACCGTCCACGACGTGTTCGACATCTTGGACGAGCTGCGGGGCGCCATAGCCGGGGGCTCAACATGTCAGACGAGCAAACAGCCGAGGTGAGATTCTGTCCGGGATATAGCGTGGCAAGGTCCGCGGACTGCAAGTTCCGGTGCAATACCTGCTCCCACGTCGTGGTGGAGCAGGTGCCGGCACAGGCAGTACCGGCGGACTACGCTCCTGTAGTACCTCCGGGAGGTCGCCTGCCGGTCAAAGGATGGGGGCACATCGAGGAAATGAGTGTCCAGACGCTCGACGAGAACGACCAAGTCGTGGATGAATGCAAGATCATCGTCAACGGGAAAAGGGTGAACGGCAATGGAAGTTGAGCTGCTCAGCATCGAGGAGGTGAAACCGTACGAGAACAACCCCTGTCAGAATGAGGAGGCAGTGGAGGCCGTGGCCAACTCGATTCGCGAGTTCGGGTTCCGGCAGCCGATCGTGGTGGACGAGGACGGCGTCATCGTCGCTGGCCACACGCGGTTCAAGGCGGCCCAGAAGCTCGGCCTGGAGAAGGTGCCGGTCCACGTGGCCGAGGGCCTCACCCCCGAGCAGGTCCGCGCCTACCGGCTGGCCGACAACGCCGCGCGCGACCTCTCGGAGTGGGACTACGAGCTTCTGCCCATCGAGCTGGGCGAGCTCCAGGATGCCGGGTTCGAGCTCGACCTCATCGGTTTCCCGGAGGACGAGCTGGCCGGCCTGATGGACACCGGCGAGCTAAAGGAGGGCCTGACGGACCCGGACGCCGTGCCGGAGCCGCCCGACGAGGCGACCACGCAGCCGGGCGACCTCTGGATACTCGGCGACCACCGTCTGCTCTGCGGTGACGCGGGCAAGGCTGAGGACGTGGACCGCCTGCTGGACGGTGAGACAATCCAGCTCGTCAACACCGATCCCCCATACGGGGTCAACGTTGAGCCCCGCTCCGGCAACGCCACCGTGGCCGGGAGGAGTTCCTTTCTGCCGACGGAACGCAGCCACTCCGGGCTGATGAAGCGACATCCCGAGCTGCGCCAAAGCCAGGGCTCCGCTGACACGCTGAACCGCGAGAAGCAAGCCCGTATGCACCACCAGGCGTTCGATGAGGCGCGGCTGGGCAAGAGGCACGCCACCACCGAGAAGATGCGCCCGAAAGACCGCCCCCTGGAGGGCGACTTCGTCTCGGACGAGGACTTCGCCGAACTCCTGCGGGCCTGGTTCGGGCAGATCGCCCGCGTGCTGGAGCCGGGCCGGGCCTTCTACATCTGGGGCGGCTACTCGAACATCGGCAACATGCCGCCGGCCATGGCCGACTGCGGGCTGTATTTCAGCCAGGCCATCATCTGGGTCAAGGAGCACCCGGTGCTGACCCGCAAGGACTACATGGGAAACCACGAGTGGTGCTTCTACGGATGGCGCGAGGGCGCCGGCCACAAGTGCTTCGGCCCCAACAACGCGGCCGACGTGTGGGGCGTCAAGAAGGTCAGCCCGCAGAAGATGGTGCACCTGACCGAGAAGCCGGTCGAGCTCGCGGTGCGGGCCATTCAGTATTCCAGCCGCCCGGGCGAGAACGTGCTGGACCTGTTCGGCGGATCGGGCTCTACGCTCATCGCCTGCGAGCAGACGGGCCGGTACTGCAACATCATGGAGATCGACGCCCTCTACTGCGACGTCATCGTCCAGCGGTGGGAGCAGTTCACGGGGCAGAAGGCCGAGCGCGCAAGCCGCGCTGAGGACGGCAATGTCAGCGATTAGACAGCCACAGGTCCATGTCCAGATGCACGCGGCAGGAGAAGCCGCGGCGACGCGCGAGTTCCCCGGCGTAGTCCTGGAACTGCGCGTGCTCCTCGGGCGTCAGTCTCTTGAGTCCATTCCACACGGGCAGCTGGCCCCTGCCTGCCTCGCGCTTGAGCGCCCCGGCGACCACGCTGTCCACAGGCACCTCCAGCAGTGGCTCGACTCGTGCGAGCTGATAGTGGCACCGCAGGTAGTGGTTGTAGGTGCAAGTCCGCAGAAAGAGGTTGACGGCCTTGCGGGCAGTGCCCCAGGGCCGGCCGTCCACTGTGTCAGGCAACGCATCCAGCACCCGCTCGGTGCATGCGTCCAGCCAGCGCGCGAACGCTTCTTCCCCGGCCGGAATACTGCCCAAGTCCTCCGTTGCGAGCTGGCCGCGAACAGCGTCCAGAACACCGGCACCCTGCCCACGGACTGCGGTAATGCCTACCGACTCAACGGCAACGAAGCGGTGGACGAGGTCGATGAGTTCCTGGCGCGATTGCTTCCTGGTGGTCATGGGAACTCCGAATGTACTGGAAGGCACTCGCCCGTGCAACCTGTCCGTCCCGAAGAAGAAGCCCCGACCGAGATGGCCGGGGCTCCCATCCTTCGCAGCTTCGCTGCTACGGAGGACAAGCCGGAGGTGGAGTGATGTCGTTCGGCCAGCGCGAACAGGGCGCGCCCGACCTTGCGGAAGCGGGACTCGTCGCCCTTCGCGGCGATCTCGCGGATGATGGCCGAGTAGATGGTCGCGGCGGGTGTCTTGCCGTCCGACGCCCAGTAGCCAGCCTCCAGGGCGCGCTCGGCGATCTCCTTGCACCGAAGCGGCTCGTCGGCCTCTTCGAGCACCTTGGCCGCGGCCTCCAGGCCGCTCAAGCCGCCGCCCTTCGCCCGTGTGCCGCCATCTTCGGGCTCCTGGTCGTCCGGCTCGCCCCCGCCTTCGCGGGCCGCCATAGCGCTACTACGACTGCGCCGGAAACATCTCCAGCAGCTCACCCGCCTTGCCCGGCAACCGTGGACTATGTCCTCTCAGCCTCTCCATCGCTGCTGCCGATTTGGGGTTCCAGGGCTATGCGGAGGCGCGTGCCCACGACATCGCCTGACTTGGTACCGATGAGGATGTCGAGGTAGCGCTCTCGGTCGGGCTCCGCCTCCAGGAGCTCAGTAGTTAGCTCGAACTGTCCCCTACCCGCGGGCAGGGGGCAGGGCTTTCCCCTGTTGCGCCCGAGGCCCGAGAGCATGACCCGGGCGATATCGGAATCAGACGCCAACTCGTACTCGCCACGCACAAGGTACTGTTCCCCGGTCCGGACAGCCGCAGACGTGCCAAGGACTTCTGTCACAGCCACCTGAAGCTCCTCAGCGTACCGGGGACCACAACGGCCTGGGCAGACCGAGTAGGGGATGGACCTGACGTCCGAACAGAACTCCCGCAGCTTGGCCCAACTGCGAAAACCGTAGTCCTGGGCCAGCGCATGCTGCACCTTCTGCAAGGACACATTGGCCGCGAGGATCTCAGCGTCTGGGACGCCCGCGAAACGGCGAAGGCAACGGAGGACTTCACACGCCGACGCGTCCCCGCGCTGGTGAGCCGCGAGCAGACGCTTGGCCTCTTTCCTGACGTACTCGAGGCTCGGCTTGGACGGAAGAGAACGAGGCATGGTCGCCTCCTTTCCTCTACATGCCCGGGGTCTGCAATCACAGGCGGAAAGAAGGCTCTGCATCTTATGCGGTGAAGGTAGGCTTAGCCTTTCCCGCAGACCAGGAGGCGCCCCTCACGCGCCG
>JASFTU010000316.1:0-4119 GCA_050050635.1 Candidatus Brocadiaceae bacterium | reverse complement strand
GATGCAGCGTCCCCTCATCCACATGGCCAACAGCAACGGGGTGTTGCGTCTGCCGCACTCATACTTCGACGGCGTCCGGCCGGGACTGATGCTCTACGGCCTGTATTCCCGACCCGAGCTGCGTTCCGTGCTGGAGCTGAAGCCCGTGCTTTCCATGCGCACGCGCATCATGCACTGCCAGAGGCTGGGTGAGGGCGAGAAGATCGGCTACGGCCACACCTTCACCACCTGGCGGGAATCGGTGATTGCCACCCTTCCGATCGGCTACCACGACGGCTACCTTCGGCAGTTCTCCAACAGGGGCGAGGTGCTGGTCCGGGGCAAGCGGGCGCCGGTGGTCGGACGGGTCTGCATGGACCAGACCCTGATCGACGTGACGGACATCCCCGGCGCCCGACCGGGCGACGAAGCCGTCGTCTACGGCCGGCAGGGCGGGAGCGTGATCACCGTCGAGGAGATGGCCGCCAGAGTGGAGCGGATCCCCTACGAGCTTACCTGTTCGGTGGGCCCGCGCGTGCGCCGTGAGTTTGTGCAAAACGGGGCCGTTGTGGTAGAAACTCCTTTCCGGTCCCTGGTGCCGACCGGCTCCTTCAAGGAGTTCATGGATTCTGCCACACCGGCCGATGAGCCGCCTGATACAGACTCTCTTAAGCGGGGGGCGGCCTGACCTCAAGGCCGATCTCGGGGGCCAGGACATCCCCGCGCTTTCCCGGCTGGCCGAATACCGCTACGCCGGGCAACCGATGCTGGACCACGTCCGCTCGCTGCTGGGCCGACTGCTGGACGATCCGCCGCCCATCGTCCGGGCCGGATCACCTGTCATGCGGCCCTGGTGGGAGCCCGTCCCCGCCGTGTACCTCGCCGCCGCGCTCGAACACGTCGGCCTGCCCGAGGTGGCCGGTGCGAACCAGGGCCTTGCGCCTCACGCGCGGGAGAGCGCGTCGTCGGCCCGGGAGCTGCTCCGCGAGGAAGGCTGCCCGTTCTATGTCAGGGAACATGCCGTGGCCTTGATCGTCAGCCGCCGCAAGCCCGCCTCGATGATCGGGTCCGGAGCGCTCGGGGAGACCTACATGCAATTCGCCTGTTCGCTCGACCTGCGTTCGCTCTACCGGCTGGCGCGCCAGGAGGCCCGGGTGGCGGGGGACACGGAGGGGGAAGCCCGGCTCGAAGCCTTCCGGGATCAGGTCGAGATGCTCGGGGTGTTCGGCGGTCCACCGGCCCCGCCGCTCGGCGAGGACGTTGTTGCCGGGCTGGGATACACGGAGCAGTCGGAGCGGCACAGGGCCCTCAACGCGCTCCGATACTTCCGACTGGTGGCGCGCATGCAGGAGCCGGACTGGTTCAGGGAGAGGCTGCGACAGGAGAGAGAGCGACCGTCCTCCCGCCTGAACATCCTTGTCGGGCCGGCCGGATGCGGCAAATCCAGTTGGGCCCTCGAGCGACTCGACCACACGATCATGGTGTCCTCCGACCGGATGCGACGTGAGCTGACGGGGGATCCCTCGGACCAGAGCCAGAACTACCTGGTGTTCCAGCGCTGCATGGACAGGGTGCGGGCGGAACTCGGCCGCGGCCGGGAGGTGACCTTCGACGCCACAAACTACTCCGAGGAGCTGCGCTCCATGCCCGTGCAGGCGGGCCGATGGTCGGGCGCCCGGATCGTCAGCTACTTCTTCGACGTGAGCCTGGCCGAGTCGCTCCGACGCAATCGGGATCGGAGTCGCATGGTCCCCGAGGAAGTGATCCGGCGGCACTATCGGTTGCTGGAACCGCCGGCCCTCTACGAGGCGGACCGGCACATGTTCGTGGACCCGGCCGGGGCCGTGCACCAGTACTGGCCCGCGCCGGGCGGTACGGGCGACAGCACCGACACCGGGAGGGAGGGATGAGGAAGCTGGTAACGACGGTGATGGTCTACGGAGTGGCTCTGGTGCTGGTCTGGCTGCTGATGCCGCTGACCTGGGGGGCCGTCACCGACTTCTGCACCCGCTCGGCCATCGCGGGGGATCAGGAGCTGCAGCAGGAGCTGGGCGACATCCTGGAGAGAGCGGGGGTGGACGCGGGCGGCGCCTCGCCATCCCGGGTGCTGGGGCGAGCGGACGAGCTGCCGCCGGCCGTCCGGCAGGACGTGGAGGCCGCGCTCTACAGGGCCAGCCGGCCGGAGGTGAACTGGTTCGCCGTGACCTTCGCCGTCAGCGCCGTCGTGTTCGGTTTGGCGGGCCTGGTCTGCGGGTTCTTCACCCGGGGGGCCCTGCTCGCGGGCGTGGTGCCGCTCGCCAGCTTCCTCTACGCCAATCCGGTAGTGGCCTTCGAGCCGGCAGCAAGCCTTCCCGCTGGCCAGAAGGGGATAGTCATAGCCGTCGCTCAGTTCACCGTCTGCTACGTCTGTGCCTACGTGGGCGCTCGCCTGGGTCGGAAGGTGGACCGCAAGCGGTGGGAGCGGGACAGGCCGTCGCGCACGTGAGGCGCCGCTCTACCTGTCCTGACCGGGGCGCTCCGCACGCCGGTAGAACTCCTGCTGAAGCCGCGGCGTCTGCGTGTCCGCCTTGATGGCGCGCATCTGCTTGGCGACTTTCTCCACGCAGGCGTCCAGGAGGAACTCCCCTTTCTCGGCCGTGGCGCCGCGCGCGTCTCCGGCGTAGTGAGTGGGGTGGTCGGCGTACCAGCTTATGGAGGTGTCCAGGTCCGGCAGGTGGCCCATGCGCTCCCGCGAGCGGCCGTCCTCCGGGTCGGTCAGCGCGTCCATGCGCACCAGTTCGGGTCGGAGGTGCAGCATCACGCTCGTCTCCATCTCATCGCCGTGTCCGCCGAAGTCGCTGTCCCGTATCTCGTGCCAGCGTTGCCTCGGCCCTTTTTCCAGTACGTAGTAGTTGGCGGCATAGACGGCGTAGTCGCGGGGCTCCTCGAGGAGCGAGCGGAGGAAGAGGTGCAACATGCTCGTGTTGCCGCCGTGGCCGTTGACTATGAGGATCTTTGTGAACCCGTTCCGCACGATCTCCTCAACGGTGGCCCCCAGCGCGGGCAGCAGCAGGTCGCTGCGCAGTGCCACAGTGCCGGGACAATGCTTCGCCACGAAGATCTTGCCGAAGTAGTAAGAGGGGAAGACGACCGCCGGCTCCATCTCAGCCGCCGCCTTCGCCACGGCGTCGGCCACGATCTGGTCGGTCCCCACGGGAAGGTGTGGCCCGTGCCGCTCCACGCATCCCATGGGGAGCAGGCAGAGGCCGTCGGCCTGCTCAACCGCCTGCGCGAAATCCTCCGACGTCAGTTCCGTCCACAGCATGGTGTTCTCCCGGTCACTCGGTCCTTGCGCGGCTCTGGTGGACTGCATGCGTCTTACCGGCCGCGGTGATGGTCGCCTCACGTGCCCTCGCCCCGTCGTTCGGCATTACCTTGTAGCGCACCGTTCCCGGTCCGGTTCCTCGGCCCTCTCCGAGGATGACGAGCCAGTCCGCGCTGCTCTCCGTGGACCACTCCCTGCCCTCCTCGACAATCACGTGGCACCAGCTCAGCCTGCCGCCGGCGGGCGCCGATCGTTCGAGCGGCACAATCCGGGTCGGCAGCAGGCGGGTCAGCACGGTGGAGGCGTGCGGAGCCAGGGTAACCGAGCCACGGACGATGTTCATATCGGGATCGAGCCACAGGCCGCTCACAGGTACGTCCCGGACCTCGCGGGATTCATTGGTGACCAGCTGCACCGGCCCGCCGCTCTCCTCCGGTGGCATCTCGTCCGGCCCGATGAACACCGGGTTGGGGTCGGCCCACGCGAACCGCCGCTGCCAGTCGGGGATGGACAGGTCGCTCCGGGTCCACTTCTGCGCCCCCGTGCCGTGGATGAGTATCGGCGCCGACTTCCGCGTGTGGATGAAACGGTTGCCGAGCATCGCCCCGTAGTGCTGCTCGGGTCGGAAGGTCAGCGTGCTCTGCCCCTCGTCGGTTGCGCAGAGCACGTTCCCCGTGATGCGGTGGTTCTGGGGTATGTCGTGTCGGCGTCCCGTGCGTTCGTATGTCGAGCGCCCGCTGAGCTGGAGCTGTCCCCGCCGGTTGCCGTAGAGCACGTTGCCGCGCACGACCGTCTCGAAGTTGTTGGGCAGGAACAGGCCGTAGGCGCCGTTCCGG
>JASFTU010000315.1:0-4128 GCA_050050635.1 Candidatus Brocadiaceae bacterium | reverse complement strand
GCCATGCAGGGGCCGGACCCTCAAGCCCAGGGCGTCGGCCACCAGGTCCAGGCACTGCCCTCGGCCGCGCATGCGCCAGGTGATGCGGCACTGCTCGTCGGGCCGGAGGTCCGGCGCGAACGCATTCGTCGAAAGGGCGTATAGCCTCTCGTAGTCCACGTCCTTGCCGAAGGCCCGTGCGGCAGCCTGCATCGTGAGGGAGAACGAATCGCGGGGATGATGATCGTGCTCCGCCAGGTCGAGAAGCTTCTCGCGGTCCGGAGAGATCTTCACCTCGCCGGCCGGCCGGTCCAGGGCCGTCTCAGACCTGACTCTCGGAGCCGTGAGGGTCTTCTCGATGGCGCAGATGCGCCCGTTGGCGTTGTCGATTGCCCAGAGCTGCCGTCCGTCATACGCGATGCCGCTGGTCCAGCCGAACGGCCTCTCGGCCCAGTCCATGAGAGTTCCGTCGGGCGCGCTCTTGATCATGACCCGCGCGAAGTAGTCTGTGTGCCAGAC
Organism: Candidatus Brocadiaceae bacterium; assembly: GCA_050050635.1. Classification (GTDB taxonomy): domain Bacteria; phylum Planctomycetota; class Brocadiia; order SM23-32; family SM23-32; genus JASFTU01. The sequence continues at coordinate 3,630 of JASFTU010000315.1, read as the reverse complement.
GCCGTCGGGGGCCACGGCGAAGCCGTTTGGACAGGTGCCGGCCAGGTGGGGCTCCAACCGGGGCAGCTCGTAGGCATCGGCGCCCGAGTATGTAGAGGGATCATCGGGGTCAACGACGTTGCCCGGGAAAAGCCACCCGTCGGCCACCCAGAGCCTGCCGTCCACCTCGGTGGCGCTCATGATCATCTCCATGAAGCTGAGCGGTACTTCGCGCTCCGCCGCACCGCTCTCGGGACTCACTTTCAGCAGGCGCTTGTGCGGCTTGCCCTGGGTGACGGCGAGGGAGTCGCCCCAGCGCCCGACCCCGGCCGCGCCGCCCTCGGGAAAGGGCAGCGCCCGCGCGACGCCGCCGTCCTCGGGCGAGAGCGCCATGATCTGCCCGGCCTCCCAGTCCAGCACCCAGAGGCGTCCGTCGAGCCAGGCCATGGTGCCGAGCTTGCCCTCCGGCGCTGGTATCGAACGCACCACCTCCCAGTCGGGTGGCAGCGCCGGCAGCTCGCGCAGCTCGTCCAGCAGGTTGTGGATCTTGAGCGCCCGCAGCACGCCGAGCGTCGGCAGATCCTCCGGGTTATCGCCCCAGCTACCGTCGCCCTGCTGCCCGCGCAGGACCATGGGCAACTGCCGGAGCAGGATAGAACGCGCCTCCGGCCACTCGATGACGCCGACCGCCGCGACCACTGCGTACGGGTCCCAGTACTTCACGCACCCCGCGTCGTTCAGGTTTCCAGCCACGATGCGCAGGCCAGCCGCCAGGCCTGCATCCACCTCCTCCACGTCGCGGCCGTGCCAGAGGGCGCGCAGCACGAAGGTGGCGCCCCAGGGGCAGGTTTGCCTCGTCCAGATATCCGGGTTGTCGGCAAGCCATCGGAGCGTTCGGCGCACCTCCGGGGAGTCGGTGCAGCCGGCCATGCAGGCGCCGCGCAGCCCGTTGACCGGCACCAGGCGGTGCTCCGGCTCGTAGCCTTCCCCGCCGATCTGGCCCGCCCGGACCTGCCGAATCATGGCCTCGAACGCGCGTCGCACCTGCGCGGTGTCCGCCTTCAGGCCGAGTGCGGCGAGCCGATACAGGCCGTTGCCGGTCTCCTTGGCCGTCGGCCCGAGGCTGCCGTCCGGGCGCTGTTCGGACAGCACCTCGGCGAGCCGGGCGCTGATGATCTCGTCGTCACCGGCCCTGCGCCGCCCAAAGACGAGTTTGCGGGCGAGGGCCGCCTCCAGCGTCCCGCCCTCCTCCACGAACCGCATGGGATCGTGGCGGAAGCCGTGGCGAGGCCCTGGCGTAGTTGAGGGAAGCTTCGCCCGGGAGCCGTGGGACATCGGCGCAGTGGCCGAGCCGCCGGGGGCTCTCTCGATCATGCAGATGGCCCGACCGTCCACGTCGAGCGCCCACAGGTGATTGCCGTCCCATGCGACGCCGCCGAGGTTCCCAAACGGCTTCTCGGCGAAGTCGAGCAGTCGCGCGCTGTGGAAGCCGCCTATCGGCTCTCCGTCGTGAGCGGCACCGAAGGGCAATCCCTCGGCCGGTTCGCCCTCCCAGCGGAGCGGTTCGGCGCGCACGTCGCTCCTGACCAGCAGCGCTTCACCCCGGTCGAAGTGCCACAGGCCCGCGCCGTCGAAGGCCATGTCCGTTCCCCACCCGCCCGTCGGAGCGGCCAGGCAGATGTGCTGCAGCTGCCAGGGGCGCTCCGGGTCGACGGTGTGGACTATCCAGAACCAGCCGTCGGCGCACCAGAGCCTGCCGTTCACCTCGGCCGGAACGGTGCACACCCGGGCCAGGTCAGGATCGACCGCTATCTCCCGCTGGACCTCGCCGGACTCGGGATCAACGAGCGCGAGCGGGCCGACGTCCTCCGGGCCCGTGAGAATGGCCAGCGAGTCCCTGTACCAGCCGATCCCGTAGGTTGCCTCCCCGGGCAGCTTGACCGTCCGGACCACCTGGCCGTCCTCGGGCGAGACGGCTATCGCCGAGTGGATCTTCGGGACGTACACCCATAGCAGGCCGCGCCCGAAGGTCATCGTGCGGTAGAACTCCCAGTCCGGCTCGCCGGCCTCCGGCACGGGCGGCGCCGGGATGGAGCGGACGACCCTCCAGTCGGCGGGCAGCGGCGGCAAGTCGCGCAGTTTGTCCAGCAGGCCATACTTCACGAGGGCCCGCAGCACCATGAACGTCCCGCCCGGCGCCTCGGGTACCTCCGACCCCCCGCCCCAGCTCCCGTCGTGGAGCTGCGTGCGGAGGATCATCGGCAGCAACTTGACCACGATCTCGCGCCCGAGCGGATGGTCAACCGTGCCGGCCACATTCAGCAATCCCCAGGGGTCCTTATAGCTGAGGAAGCCCGCCTGGTTCATGCCCTGCGCCATCCAGCGGAGTTCGCTGGCAAGCGCTGCCTCCACGTCGACGAACGCACGTCCCGCCCAGAGGGTCTCGAGGGAGACAGACGGAGTCCACGGGCAACCGGCGTGCATCCCGCGTTCGCACTGCTGCGCCAGCTTGCGCAACGACGCGTCGCGCAGCTCCGCGTGGCCCTGCCCGCTCAGGCAGACCGCACGCAACGCGTACGTAGGCAGTGTGCCGTCCTCGTCCGTCGCGTTCAGAGCGATCCAGTCCACTGCGCGGCGGAGGCGCGGGTCGCCGGGCGGGCAGCCCAGCCGGAAGAGCTCCAGTGCCGCGCAGACCGTCTTCTCGCCGATGCGACCGTCCTCGGCCTGACCGGCCAGGATCTGCTCGACCCGGGCGTTCAGGAGTTCAGCGTCGCCGTCAGCGGGCCGCTCGAAGACAAACGTTCGCACCATTGCCGCCTGCAGCGATTCGTCGCTCCCGACCCACTCCATCGGGTCGCGCCGGAAACCGTAACGCAGACTGTCTTGCTTGCCTCTCACTGACTCCTCCTTCGTCTCTTTGCCCCCCGACCCGGAGAGGGTCTCCTCCTCCGGTTCGGCCGCGGTCGGCAGGCCGAAGCACGCTATCAGCACGAGCGCGATCACCGACGCGACCGTCAGTCCGATCCCCATTCGGCCGGCCCGCCCTCTCAGGATCCGGCGCACCCGGCCCGCAAAGTTCGACTCCGCCGCGGCGAATGTGTTCACCAACAGGCGCCGCGTGATCAGGCTACGGACACTGCGGGTGGTCTCCGCCACCCGCGTGAGGCTGTCCGCGTACTGCGCGGGACTGCCGCAGGCCGCCACGACCGCATCGTCGCACGCCGCCTCCGCCTCCCGCCGCATCGCCCACCCGCACACCCAGACCACCGGGTGGAAGAACAGCAGCAACTCCGCCATCCGCTGCACCAGCAGCACGCCGTTATCCAGACGACGAACGTGGGCGAGTTCGTGCGCTATCACGTAGCGAAGCTGCTCCAGAGAGAAACTGTCGATCAACTGCCGTGGCAGCAGGATCGCCGGCCGCAGCACCCCCGCCAGCACGGGGGCATGGACGGTTACGGACGCGGCGACGCGAACATGCCGCCGCAGTCCCATCTCAGTCGCGGTCCGGGATACCAGCTCCCGGATCGGCCCGGCCCGAAGTGGAGCGGCCGTGTGCCGCAGGAAGCTGACGAACGCAAACCCCACCACGAGCCGCAGCGCGAGCAAGGCCACAACGACCAGCCACGCGCTCGCCGCGATCCCCCTGGG
>JASFTU010000314.1:0-4129 GCA_050050635.1 Candidatus Brocadiaceae bacterium | reverse complement strand
GTCCTGCCGCTGCTCGGTGTAGTCCACGAGCACCCACTCGCGCGGACGGCCCGGGCGCCCGGCCAGCTGCGGCAGGAAGCTGCGCCCGTCGAGCACGCCATCGCCCGGCGGGGTGCGGGGCGCCGCACCGGTCGCATCGGCGATGGTCGGCAGGAAGTCCGTCGTATCGACGAGATCGTCCCGCACCTGCCCCGGCCCGATGGTGCCTCGCCAGTGGGCGATGAGGGGCACGTGGGTCCCGGCGTCGCTGTGGAAGCCCTTCCCGGCCTTGATGCTGCGCCCGTCGCGCATCTCGGAGACTATCCCGCCGGCGGTGCCGTTGTCGCCGGTGAACATGATGAGCGTCTCGTCGCGGACGCCGAGTTCGCCGAGCGCGGCCACGATCCGCCCCACGAGCGTGTCCATGTACGCCACCATGTCGCCGAAGTACTCGCTGCCCTGAGCGTGGGGGTCCTCCTTCCAGACCGCGCTGTCGGGCGTCGCCACGAAGGGCGGGTGCGTGAGGATCATGGGGTAGTAGGCGAGGAATGGCGTCCCGCTCGCGACGGCTCGCCGGGCGAAGTCACAGAGCCGCCGTGTGCAGACGTCCGGCCCGTACTCGCCCGTGAATTCCGAGACCTGCTCGGCGCCCGTCGCCGGGTCGATGTACGCGAGGCTGGCGTCCGCGTAGCGCTGCCTCGTCGTTCCAGTGTAGTTCCACAGGCAGTAGTCGCCGAAGCCCGCCTGCGGCGCCGTCTGGCCCCCTCTGCCCTGAAGCTGCCACTTGCCGAACACGCCCGTGGCATACCCGGCATCCTTCATCATGTGGCCGAAGGTCGGCTCGCCCTGTCGGAGCTGCCCGAACTGCGTGTAATTCCGGGAGAAGTACCGTCCCGTCATGATCTGGACGCGCGTCGGGGTGCACAGCGGCTGGCTGTAGCAGTGCTCGAAGCGCGCGCCCGTCCGCGCCAGTTCGTCCAGATGCGGCGTTTCGTAGGTCGCCGAGCCGTTGGCGCCGATGCACTCGTAGCCCAGGTCGTCGGCCATGATCAGGACGACGTTGGGCCGCCGCCGCTCGTCCTCGGCGCCGAATGACAGCCCGGCCAGGCCGAGCGCGGGCGAGACGGCCGCCGCCTTGAGGAAGGCGCGTCGTGTCGGCGATTGGGCGTATCTCTTGTGTCGCATAGCGTAACTCCCTGGCCTCTCCGGCGCCGCTACCCTCTGGCGGGCTGCCCGGGGATAGCCAGGACACCCTCCTTCGGGATCTCCACGGTGTCGGTCTCGAAGTCCTCAGCCGTGGGCTTGAGTGTGAGATTGTAGAGCTCAGGCTTCTTGTTCGGGTCGCCCATGATCTCGTCCCAGCGGACCAGTTGCCCGGTGTAGGCCGAGATTCTGCCCATCACTGCCGTCGCGGTGGATTCGGCGACGGCGCGCGCCTGGTCCAGGGGCTCCCCCTTGTTGGCGTAGTACAGTACGTCGATCTGCTCCTGCAGATGGCCGCTCTTGCCCTGGGGCAGGTCGGCCGGGATCACAGACTGCTGCGCCTCGGGGTGGTCGCCGCCGTTGGTCTTCCCCTTCTCGTAGATGAGCTCTTGCCCGGTCCACCGCCAGCAGCCGGTCACCTGGCGGCACATGGAGTGGATGTGGACATCCTCGCCGTAGTCGTAGTCCACACTGAAGAAGTCATACATGTCCCCGGCCGGCCGCTGGGCCCGCCCGCCGAAGCCCGCCGCGCTCACCGGCGGCCCGCCGCAGAACCAGTTGGCGATGTCGATGTTGTGGACGTGCTGCTCCACGATGTGATCGCCGGACAGGGAGAGCCAGTTCTGCCACGACGCCACCAGGTCATCCGGGCTGCGCGGATTGATGGGCGCCGTCCGGAACATGTGGGCGATGCAGAACGAGACGCGCCCGCCGTAGAGCTTGCCCAGAGCCCCCTCCACGGCGACCGCCTGATGGGTATTGATGTAGTTCCACTGGTGGCGCATCTCGGTGCCGGCGACGATGACGAGGCCCTTACGCTTCGCCTCCTCGCCGGCGGCAATGACCCGTCGGCAGCCCGGCGGGTCCACGGCCACGGGCTTCTCAATGAAGGCATGCTTCCCGGCCTTGATGGTGGCCTCGAGATGCAGCGGGCGGAAGAGCGGGGCCGTGACCATCATGACGATGTCAACATCGGTCTCCAGCAGGTCCTGATAGGCGGTGGCGCCCCCGAAGCAGCGCTCCGGCGGCACGCCAAACATCCCGCCCGCCCTGAGCGCCCGGTCCCGGAAGTAGTCGGCCAGGGCGACGACCTGCACGTTGTAGCCGAGGATCTTGCCGCCCTCCAGCGAGCTCTTCACGGCGCCCTTGCCCCGCCCGCCGCAGCCGATGAGGCCGATCTTCACGGTCTTGGCCTGACCCCTCGCCGCCGAGCCGAGAACCGTGAGGCCGCCCAGAGCGGCGCCGGCCGTGCGCATGAACTGCCGTCGTGATGTGCTGCCATCTCGCTTCATCGTCCGTGCACCTCGCTGTCGAGTGACCAGAGCTGGTTTGGTGACCACCCGCCCCTTCTCCCGCCTGGTGGCCCTGCCCTTCTGCTCCTGCAAGTCCGGGCACTCGGGATTGGGCCCCGTCAATGCAGCCCCAGGACGAAGGGGCGCGATTGACGCCCGGCGAAGACCGGCAACGCGCAGAGACACCTCGTCTGTGCCGAATGCCAGGCTTGACGGGAGGCCATGCAATGACCGCAGGCAGTTCCACAAGCCGACGGAGCTTCCTGAAGACGACGGCGGCGACCATCGCCGCGCCCTTTGTTGTCAGCGCGCGGGCGCTGGGCGCCGACGCCCCGCCGCCCAGCGAGCGCATTACCATGGGCTTCATCGGCGTGGGGAATCGGGGCCGCGGGCTCGCCGGCATGGGCCGCCGGGGCGATACCCAGACCCTCGCGGTGTGCGACGTCAATCGGGCCCGCATCGAGCAGTTCGCCTCGGACAAGAGCATCACGCTCTACAACGACTTCCGCGAGCTGCTGGCCCGCGACGACATCGACGCCGTCGGTATCGGCACCCCCGATCACTGGCACGCCATTCCGGTGATCGAAGCCGCCAAGGCCGGCAAGGACATCTACTGCGAGAAGCCGCTCTCGCTCACCATTCGCGAGGCGCGGGCCATGGTCAATGCGGTGCGCCGCTACGGGCGCGTCTTCCAGACCGGCAGCCAGCAGCGCTCCGCCCGCGAGTTCCGCTTCGCCTGCGAGATGGTCCGCAGCGGGCGGATCGGTGAGCTGCAGAGCATCGAGGCCTATGTCGGGGGGCCGAGCGGTGACTGCTACCTGCCCCCGGAGCCCGTTCCCGAGGGCGTGGACTGGGACATGTGGCTGGGGCCCGCGCCGTGGCGCCCGTGCCACACGCGGCTGCTGCACGGCGGCTTCCGCGGGTATCGTGACTACTCCGGCGGCGGCATGACCGACTGGGGGGCGCACCACTTCGACATCGCCCAGTGGGGCATGGACATGGACCACAGCGGCCCCGTCGAGATCATCCCGCCGGACGGCGGAGACGTGCGCTGGCTGACGTACGTGTACGCCAGCGGCGTTACGCTAACGCACGGGGGGCCGGGCGGCAAGGGCGTCGTCTTCAACGGCACCGAGGGCAAGATCGAGGTCAACCGCGGCCACCTCCGCACGTGGCCCGACAGCCTCATGAGGACGCCCACGCTGCCGGACGAAGTGCACCTGTACCGGAGCCCGGGGCATACGGAGGACTTCATCCGCGCCATCCGTACCCGCCAGAAGCCCATCTGCGACGTCGAGATCGGCTGCCGCTCTGTGACCGTGTGCCATCTGGGGAACATCGCGTACATGCTCAAGCGCCCGCTGCGATGGGACCCCGTCAAAGAGGAGCTCATCGGCGATCCGGAGGCCAGCCGCTGGCTGGATCGTCCCAAGCGGGAGCCGTGGACGCTGTCGTGAGCCCGTTCGTGCCGCACGTGCCATGCCGGTCACGCGAGGATACTGCTCATGAGACCTCTCATCGTTCTCGTCGCGCTGTCGTTGTTGATAGGGACGGCGGCGCCTGCTGCGCTGTCTGAGGATGGGCCCACATTCCAGCAACTGCTCGAAGAGACGCTGCCGGGGATGGGGGCGGAGCGGATCGAAGACCGCAAGGAC
>JASFTU010000313.1:0-4141 GCA_050050635.1 Candidatus Brocadiaceae bacterium | reverse complement strand
CGCTCGGCTCGGCATCGGGTGGGAAACGCTGGAACGGGACTACGTCCTCTCCTGGGTTCTGGCCGGCATGGCACGGGTGCCTGCGCTTCGCGACACGGTGGTCTTCAAGGGTGGCACGGCGCTGAAGAAGTGCTACTTCGGCCGGTATCGCTTCTCTGAGGACCTGGACTTCTCCGGTGTGGGTGACACGCCGACGGGGGCCGCCCTGGAAGAGGCAATGCGCGCCGCATGCAACAAGGCCGCTGGTCTCCTCCACGAATACGCTCCCGTGGCCTTCGAATGCGAGCGTTACACGGAGCGCGAGCCGCATCCGGCCGGGCAGGAAGCTCTCAATGTGCGAGCCCGGCTCCCGTGGCACCGTCGGCCGCACGTGCGCGTGATGGTCGAGGTATCCGTGGATGAGCCCGTGGTGCGACCCGCGCCCGAGCGGGAAGTCATCCATGAGTACGGGGAACCACTCGACACGCGGGTGAGGGTCTACTCCCTCGAGGAAATCATAGCCGAGAAGTTGCGGGCAATCCTGCAGCATGCGGAGAGGCTGGAGGAGCGAGGCTGGAGCCGGTCACGGGCCCGCGACTACTACGACCTGTGGCGGGTTCTGAAAGCCTACCGGGGGAGACTGGAGCTCTACGGCTTTGAGTCCCTCCTCCGGCGGAAGTGCGAGGTCCGTGACGTCACTTTCCAGGGGGCAGAAGGCTTCTTCCAGGACCCTATGCTGGGCTATGTCGAGAGGACCTGGGAGCAGTGGCTCGGGCCATTGCTCGTCGAGCTGGCTCCGTTCGACACCGTAATCCGGGAGCTTCGCCGGGAGTTGGCGGGGCTTCTCACTGCCGCGGATTGATCCCGGCCGGGGTGCGTCCCTCGGTCGCCCCGAGGATGGGCTACGGAGTAACCGGAGGCGTGGATGGACCCGGGCCGTCCGGACGCGGTTGTCACCGATGATTCCGCTTGCCGGCGGGGGGCCCGCCCGGTAGCATCGTCGCCATGGCGCGCGCGGTGGCGCGCCCGAGACTCCAGGTATGAGTGGAGGCCGGCGTGGATTACTTCAGTGCAGGTGTGCTGCTCTTCGGCGTTGCACTCGCGGCCGGCTGCGCGGGCCGTGGACCCCTTAGCGAGGGGGCGGAGGCCCCGGCCAGTCAGGAGACCGAGAAGGAGGTCCTGGCGCTTCAGGCGTTCCTCGATCAGGAGAGCCTGCAGACGATCCAGGCCGCCTGGAACGGGGCCATCGCCACCGACGGCATCCAGTGCGCGGGCACCCACGGCATGCAGCCCCACATGACGTTCGGCTCGTGGAAGGTGACGCCCGATGAGCTGGAGCAGGCCATCGCGCGGGCACGCGAACTGAACGGGCGGCTGCCCGGCCGTCGGGTGCGGGTCGAACCCCGCGTGGACGAAAGGGACGGCGTACGCAGCTTCTTCTACGTGCCGCCGGAAGATCCCGGGCTCCACGACTACCACCGCATGGCGCACGAGCGGCTCGCCTTCCCTTTCGAGCCGTTCCGCGCGATCGACCTCACCGGTCAGTGGCAGCCTCACGTGACCATGTTCTCCGGGGAGGCGGGTGCGCGCGAGCCGATGGACGAACTCATCGAGTTCGCAAGCACGCTGGAGGAGGTGGAGATCGTGGCGTTCGGGCTGGTGCTCTTCGGCCCCACGCGGACGGCGTACGCCATCCAGTGCGCGCCGCCGGACGAACAAGATTGAGGGAGAGGGCAACGTGATCTACAGACCGGGCAAGGCCGAGCGACTCTGGGACAGCTGGCTGTTCGAATGGGAGGGCGTCGTCCACCTCTTCTACCTTGCGTCCCATCACGGCGAGGGACGCGTGGGGCACTGCACCAGCACAGACCTGGTCCACTGGCAGCGCCACGAAGACCTGGTGCTCAGGCATTGGCCGCTGACGGGCATGGTCATCCGGCACGAGGGGCGGTTCCTGATGCCGCTGGGCGAGGAGGTGGAGCAGATGCAGACCACCACGTTCTACGTCTCGGACGATCTGTTCGCCTGGCGCCGCCTCCCCCCGGACGAGTACCGCCTGCGCCCGCGGGGCCCGCATTACGCCACCGGGCCCGACGCCTGGCGCCCCAGCGCCTGGTGGCGGGACCCGTTCGTCTTCCTCCACGAGGAGGACGGCCACTACCACGCCCTCGTCTGCGCCGCCGCTCCGGAGTGCGACCCGGACCACACCGGCGCGTTGCTGGCGCACGTGCGCACCCGGGACTTCCGCCGGTGGGAGTACCTGCCGCCGCTGGACGGCCCGACCGGCCTCTTCTACCACACCGAAGTGCCCGACCTGTTCGTGCACGAGGGCCGCTACTACGTCCTCTTCTCCACCGGGACGATGTTCGGCCTGCGCATCCACACACCCTCGCGGCGGGACACGATCGGCACCTACTACATGGTCGGCGAAGCGCTCGAGGGCCCCTACCGCCTGCCCGACGAGTGCCTGCTGGTCGGGGCAGGACACGGGCTGGGAGGGCCGTACGTGGGTCGCAGCATCGTCCTCGGAGGCGACCGCTTGCTCTACCACCAGGTGCGGGACAAATCCGGCGTCGGGGGCTTGAGCGCAAGCTGGGGCGCCCCGAAGCGGCTGACGGTGGGAGCCGGCGGCGAACTGACGGCGCAGTACTGGCCGGGGCTGGAGGCGTTGGAGACCGGCGACCTTCCGGCAGCACCGGACGAGGAGTCCCCGGGTTGGGAGCAGTCGGCATCCGGGTGGCACGGCAGGGCGGAAGCGGCGGGGGTCTCGCACGTCATGCTCAAGGAAGCCGCCGACCTGCACGTCCGGGTGAACGTCACGCCGGTGAGCGGCGGGCGGTGCGGACTGGTCCTGCGCTCCGCCGACGGCCGCGGCGTGCTCGTCTCGTTGGAACTCGATCTCGGGCAGGTCGCAATCGGGGTTGCTCGCCACCATGAGATCGCCGGCTGGGGTGGTTACCGCCTCGGGTTCATTCCGGGCGCTTCCGTGCACGACGACCGCGACGTCATCGACACGTTCCGCTGCTCGCTCGAGGACGGACGCGCTTACTCGTTGCGGGTGCTGGCCCGCGCGGAGCACTTCGAGGTCTATCTCGACGAGCGGTGGGTGTTCACGACGGTGATACCCGAGGCGCCGCCGGCCGGCGACGCCGCCCTCTACGTCGAGCGGGGAGAGGCGCACTTCGCCGACTTCCACGCGGGCGCCCTCCCGCCCCTGGAGCGCACCGAATGCGTGGGCGGACACCGCCCCGAGGAGTAGGTCCGGCGGGCCTCCGGGGCCCCGCGATTACGGCGAATCAGAGCGCCACCTTTGACGCACCGGCGCCGGGGGGCTAACGTGCCTCCCGGAACGGCAGTGCCCGAGGAACAGGAGGTTCGTCCGTGTATCCGCTCCGACCCGAAAAGGTTTACGTCCTCGAACGCGTGCAGAGCAGCGAGTCCTGGAACGATCGCATGCGCCGCATCCTCGGTGCCATCGACTACCCCATGGACCGGGTCGTCTCGGTGACCGAACAGAACGCGCCGCAGGTGGCGGCCGAGATCCAGGACATCTGGCCGCCCGAGGGGACCGAGGGCCACGACGTGCCCCGTCGGCGGCCGCTCGTGTTCACCACGATGCAGCTTGACGGGGAAGGCCCCGACCTGGAGGCACTCCTCGAGCGCTGTCCGGACGGCACGCCCGTAAGCCTCCTGGAGAAGCTCTTCGGGGGGTTCCGGAAGATCCGGCCCACACACCCCCGGGAGGTGGATGCCGAGCGCGACCAGGTCTGCTGGCCCACGCTCGACTTCGGGGCCATGCGCGGCTGCCCCCACGGATGCCTCTACTGCGGCGAGGGCAAAGGGGGTTCCTGCATCGCGGTCGCGGTCAACCTGGAGGAGTACATCGAGCAGGTGGTCGGACCCACCATCGAGGAGAACCCCTGGCAGAGGTGCTTCCGCATGATCGGCTGGGGGTCCGACCTGATCGCCTTCGAGCCGGAGAACGGGCTGTTCGACCTGTTCACGCGCAAGCTGGCCGAATACGAGGGCCGCTACGGGTACTTCCATACGGCCAGCGACAACGTGGACTGGGTGGCCGACCTGCCGCGCCGCGACCGCCTGATCGGCGTGTGGAGCCTGACCTGCGATGCGGTGGCACAGGGGATCGAGAAGGGCTCGGGCC
>JASFTU010000312.1:0-4157 GCA_050050635.1 Candidatus Brocadiaceae bacterium | reverse complement strand
CCCGGATCGTGCACGAGATGACGCTCCATCTCCCGGTGGTCGGCGGGGTGGCGCGTTCGGTCGCGCTCGCGCGTTTCAGCCTGGTCATGCACCTGTGCCTGGAGGCGGGGATGCCGGTCACCGAGGCCATCCGGCGAGCCCTCCAGGCGACGGGAAACGGGGCGTTTGCGGCCCGTGCCGGCAGGATTATCCGTGCCATCGAGGGTGGGGCCGACCTGACCGACGCGCTCGCGCGCACGTCTCTCTTCCCGGGCCAATACCTGGAGATCACGAGGGTTGCCGAGGAGTCCGGGAAGCTGTCGGAGCGGTTCGAATGGCTGGCTTCCCACCACGAGGACAGGGCGAGGGCGGCACTGACGGCGTCCGTGGCCGTTCTGTCCAAGGTCATCTGGATCGCCGTGGCCATCGTGATGGTTTACTTCATCTTCCGGCTGTTCTCGGTGTACATGGGGGCCATCCAGGGCGCGCTCGGGAGATAGGCTCCTCAAACGTCCCCACCCGGTTCAGTCGAGCGGGGCCGAGCGTGGATCCACGCCGCTTGCCATCGGCCCGGCAGGCTCGGCTGCCGCGACCACCCACAGAGCGGCTGTGATTCCCCAGGCGGCGTTGAACAGCAGCACGAACAGCGGAGTCAGAACGCCCAGCTCGAGACCCAGCATGCCCTTGTCCGCCTTGAGCGGGAAGACCAGGAGTAGCTGGACCAGCGTGGGTCCGATGCTGTAGATCAGGCCCCTCACCACGACGGAGCGCCGCCATAGCGGGAGCAGGAACAGAAGCCCCCAGATGGCGCCCCACACCACCTTCGAATAGATGAGTTCGCGCGTCAATGCGGGCGCTATCTGCACTCCGAGCGCCGTGGTGAGGCCCAGCCCGCCGGCGCCCCATACGACGATGCCGTTCACGGCGCCTCCGAGCGCTCCGGCGGCAAAAGCGGTGGACAGCCTTCTGACACTCCTCATCGAGCCCCCCTGATTTCGCTGCACGGAACGAGGGGGCCGGGGAGAGGCATCGCGCCGAGCCATCGGCAGGATGGGCCGAGTGCCCCCTGGCCCGCTCAGTTGCTTACAGTGCCGGGTTCCCGCGACGCGTGATGTCCCTGAGACAACCTGCACAACACGTCGAGCGCCGCATCGTAATCCGGTTGTTCGCTCAGGTCCCGGACGACCTCTCGATGCCGCAGGATTCCCCGCGCATCCGTCACGAACACGGCGCGCGCCAGCAGGTGCAACTCCCCTATCAGCAGCCCGTAGGCGGTGCCAAAGGAGGCGTCCCGGTGATCGGACAGCAGCAGAACCCGCACATCCCCCTCCCTGTCGTGCCATCGGTGGAGAGCAAAGGGGAGATCCATGCTGACGGTCACCACGTGCGCGTCCTGCCCGAGGTCCAGAGCCTCCTGGTTGAGCCGGCGCGTCTGCGCACTGCAGACCGGTGTATCCAGGGATAACACGGAGGCGATCAGGCAGGGACGGCCCTTGAGAGCGGAGGAAGCGATGGTACAGAGGTCACGGTCCACAGTGACGAACTCGGGTGCCGCCGCGCCCGGTTCCGGTGCTCCGCCGATCAGCGTGTAGGCCTTGCCCTTCAGCGTCACGAACCGACGGGCGTTCGGATGCGTTGAGTTCCGCTGTCTTGACATTCCCGGGGACAGACGGCAGGGGGGATCCGTGCCCAGCTACCTTGGCCGTATGACCGAGGGCCATCCGACCATCGGCACGCGGAACCAGATGGAGCCCGGAGGGCCGGCTTGCTTGCCGCTCGACCCACCTTGAGCATCCCTGCGCTTACCGCAGCAACTCCCAAGTTGCTTCAGCCGGCATGCAAGTCACGCGCTGCGGCCGAGAAAGCACGAGCCGCCGGGACGACGTCGGCCAGCTCCACGTCATCCGCGATATCCGGCAGCGGTACGGTCAGGTCCTCTTCCTCGACCCGCAGCGAATAGCGGCCCCCGCAGATGCATCGGATGAAGGACGGCGCACACGATTCATCGATGATCCTGTGGATTCTTTGGCCACAGCTCATGCACTGTATTGCTATGCTGAACATCTCCTTCTCCCCCGCGGCACGGCCGCCCCCACCCGCGGGCGTTCCGTGCGTAGGGCACCTCCCCCCTGCGCTCTCCTCCGCCTCGAGCGGGCGCGGAGGTGAACGCGTACGAAATATTATGAGGAAGCTTCGCCACATTTACTGGTGGTGGCAGGACATAACCGCCCTGGCCGAAGTCCCCACCGTCATCGATCGGCCCGTAGCGGCGACCGCGCCTCGCAGTCGACGCGGCTCGGCAGACTGCTGCCTGCACCACCAGGCCCCCGGAATCGGGCGAAGCTTCCTCGGTTCCCCCTCCGATGCTCCCACCCATTCTGCCTGGTCGTGGTAAGCCGTTTCGCACTGCCTGTCAGAGAGCATGCGGCCGAATGCGGGAACGAGTACTCCGTTCCACCCGGCCAACACGGAACACAGTATCACCCAAAGCAAAGGTTGTGTAGTCAGGAAATCCCTTAATATCGGCCGGGAAAGTACCCACACGCGCCCGGCTACATGAAGGGGGGAAGGAGGGAGGAGCGGTCACTCCTCCAGGGAGGTAATGCCGTGCCGGATGGCGTACTTGGTGAGTTCGGCAACGCTGCGGATGCCCAGCTTCTTCATCAGGCGGCTTCGGTGGGTCTCGATGGTCTTGACGCTGATGTTCAGCTCGGAGGCGATCTGCTTGGAGATCATGCCCTCGGCAAGGAGCTGGAGGACCTCGCGTTCGCGGGGCGAGAGGGGTGTGGCGGCGGCCTCCGGCTCCGACAGTCTTCTGAGGTAGTCTTCCACGATGGGCCCGGTGACTTCGGGGCAGAGGTATTTGCGCCCCGCCGATACCTCGCGGATGGCGGTGGCGAGCTGCTCGAATGCGGTGTCCTTGAGCAGGTATCCGGCCGCCCCGGCCTCCAGCATCCGGACCACGAACGGCCCGTCGGAGTGCATAGACAGCGCCAGAACCTCGATGGCCGGGGTCCTGTCCTTGACCTGCCTGGTTGCTTCGATGCCGTTCAGGTCGGGCATCGCCACGTCCATCACGATCACGTCCGGGGCCAGTTCTTCGGCGAGTCGGACGGCCGAGCGTCCGTTCTCGGCTTCACCGATCACCTCCATGTCCGGCTCGCCCTGGATGAGGGAGCGCAGTCCGTGGCGCATCAGTCTGTGGTCGTCAGCCAGCAGAATGCGGATGCTCATCGTCGTCTCCGTCTGGATCGGAGGGCTCATCACTGAGCGGCGCTTCGAGGCAGGCCATTGTGCCGTTCTGCGGCTCGGAGCTGATCCGGAAGCTGCCGCCCATGTGGTCCATCCGCTCCCGGATGCTGAACAGCCCGTAGCCCCTGGTCCTGAGCTCGTGCCGGTCGAGCATGCCCGTGTCGAAGCCGACGCCGTCGTCCTCGACGCTGACCCTCACCCGACCGTTGGCGCGGACGATGCAGATCTTCGCGCACCGGGCCCCGGCGTGCTTGACCACGTTGAGCAGGAGCTCCCTGACGGCCTGGAACAGCAGCACCCGGATGTCATCGTCCAGCGGCTTCGGGCGACCGTCGGTCTCGAACTCCGTCTGCAGCGCGTGTCGCTTCTGTGTCTCCTGGGCGAGTTCCTCCAGGGCGGCCTCCAGGCCGACCTCGGAGAGCACGGGGGAGCCCAGCTCGAAGGTGAGGGACCGTGCGTACCGGATGCACTGGTCCAGTAGCTGACGCGTCTCCTCAACCGGACCGGCCACCGCCTCGGAGGAGGCCAGGGACCGGGCGGCGCCGAGTTTGATCTTCGACATGGCCAGCGTCTGTCCGAGTTGGTCGTGCAGTTCGGTGGCGATGCGACGTCGCTCGCGCTCCTCGGCGAGGATAAGCTCGGAGGCGAGGGAGCGCAGTTCGCTCTGGTAGGCGCGAATGCTGGCCACGGCCTGCTCGCGCTCCGTGACGTCCACCAGGCAGAGCAGCAATCCGTCGACCTCTCCGGGTTCGTCCTTCACGGGCAACAGGCTCCAGTCCCAGTAAGTGGGGTCGCCCCTGTCGCTGTCATGGAACGGACGGGCGTGTGCGAAATGGGGCTCCCCCGTCTCCAGGACCCGCTGGAAGGCGCGTCGGTTCTCCTCATGGGGGTAGAGATCGAAGTGGTTCTTGCCGGGAAAGAAGCCC
>JASFTU010000311.1:0-4160 GCA_050050635.1 Candidatus Brocadiaceae bacterium | reverse complement strand
GGACGTCACGCTGCTGACGGAACTGGTCAGGAAATCGCTGGCGCGCGCCATCTGTGCCCAGTTCTCCGACGCCGAGGGGCGCATCAACGCGATGTCACTGGATCCGCACCTGGAAGAGGAGATCCGGGAGGCGGTGGAGAAGGCCGACGGCGAAGCGCGCATCAACCTGCCTCCCGCGCGCCTGCGCCAGATCATCGCCGGCATCTCCGAGAAGACCCGCGACGCCTTCCGCGTCGGCTCCGACACGCTGATACTGACGGATTCGCAGATCCGGCCCTATGTCCACAGCATCGTCAGCCGGGTCTTCCCCGACATCCCGGTCATCTCCTATGACGAGATAACCGAGGACGCCGAGGTGCAGAACGTCGGCGTCATCACAGCGGCGGAGGGCCAGACCGTGGGCGCCGGGGCCAAAGGCCTGAGCGGCAACCAGAACCTGCAGGACGGGACAGAACAGTGAATGGCACGAACGAGAGACCCCGGGTAATCGCCGTCACGAGTGGCAAGGGCGGCGTGGGCAAGACGAACGTCGCCGTCAACCTGGCCGTGTCGGTCAGGCTGTTCGGCGTGCAGGTGCTGCTGTTGGATGCCGACCTGGGGCTGGGCAACGTGGACGTTCTGCTGGGGCTCAACGCCCGGCATGACCTGCGCGACGTCGTCCTCCACGGGCTGGACCTGGAGCAGGTGGTCGTGGAGGGCCCGCGGGGGGTGAAGATACTCCCCGGCGCGTCCGGCGTGGAGGCGATGACACGTCTGGACGAGGAGGAGGTGTCCGGGTTCCTGGCGGAGCTGGAGGCATACTGCTCCCGGATGGACTACCTGGTTGTGGACACCGCCCCCGGCATATCGCCGGCGGTCATCAACTGCCTGGTGGCGGCCGACGACGTGGTCCTGGTCACCAACCCGGAACCTACCTCACTGACGGACGCATACGCCCTGTTGAAGGTTCTGAGCAACCGCGACCAGGCCAGGCAGAAGACGGTGTTCATCGTCATGAACCAGATAGACAGCAAGGAGGAGGCGCTGCGGAGCTTCGACCGGCTCAGGGCGGCGACCAGGCGCTTCCTCGAGTGGGATCTGGAGTATCTGGGCTCGGTGGCCTGGGACGACACGGTGGCCGCGGCCACCAAGCGCCAGGTGGACTTCCTGACGCATTACTCTGCGGCTCCCTGCAGCCGGGACATCCGCAAGCTCGCGGCGCGGCTGGTCAGCACAGGGAAGCCCGGCCAGCGCGACATGGGACGCTTCCTCCGCAAGATGATGGAGGGCTCCAATGAGTAAGCTGCCGAAGGACCTCGGGGTTCTCTGTGGCGTCATGGCGTTCTGTGCCGCCATGCTCATAGCACTGCTGCGCTCCAGCCCGCCACTGGTTGCGCTGAAGAAGGCCGGCCTCTGCGGCATAGTCCTTGCCGGCGTGGCCTGGATAGGGGCGCACATTGCCCTCAGCGTCATTCGCGCCGGGCTGCGGCAATACGAGAGAGAAAGAACCGGTTAGAGGTAACGCCGGGCCATGGTGACACCCGCCGAGACAGCATACCAACAGGCCGATGACAGGGCCGGACAGATCAAAGAGCTCGTGCTGTCCCACATCGAGCTTGTCCGGCGCCTGGCGGACCGACTGTCGGTGAACCTGGGGGCGGACATCTCCCGGGACGACCTGGTGGGCGCCGGGACCCTCGGGTTGGTGGAGGCAGCGCACCGGTTCGACCCCTCGAAGGGCGTTCGGTTCGTCACGTTCGCCTACCGGCGCGTCCAGGGCGCCATGATGGACCACCTGAGGCAGAACGACTGGCTGGGCAAGTCGGCGAGGGGCCGCCTCACTGAGTTGCGAGACATTATCAACCAGTTTCGCAGCCGCGATCGGAGACACCCGACCATCGAAGAACTGGCCGCGGCGGCCGACATGTCGGAGCAAGACGTGCTGAAGTACCTCTCGTACAGCAAGTGGGACTGCGTGGCTTCCCTCGATGAGCCCGGCGGAGAAGCCGGCGAACGGACGGACGCCCTTCGGGAACTGGTCGCCGCCGAAGTGGACTCGCCGCTGGAGAAGCTCGAGTGGAAGGAGAAGGTCGAACAGCTCTCCGAAGCCATAGAGCGGTTGCCCGAGAGGCAGAAGCAGATCATCGTCATGTACTACTATGAGGACCTCTACATGGCCGAGATGGCCGAGATCCTGAACATCAGTGAGTCAAGGGTCTCCCAGCTTCACACCCGTGCCATCTACGATCTCACCCGTATCCTGGAGGGGCGACGATGACGGACGAGATAAGATTCGAGCATATCCACAGACCCAGGCGCATCCGCCCGCTCGCGCGCGAAGACCGGGAGGAAAACGAAGAGCGCTTCCGCAAGAAACTCGCCGAACTGGCCGGCCTGGAGGGCGAGGAGGCGGACGCCGCGGAGGAACGCCCCAAGGAGGGGCAGGAGGAAAGCGACGAGCGCGGCGAGGTGCCCTCGCACATGGGTCGCCACCTGGACGTGGAGACCTGAACATGAACAACGGATTGCCCAGCCAGGAGAAACGGGTCATCAAGGCCGGTGAAGTGGCCTTCGGGTCCGAGCCCGCCCGCATACCCGTGGGGGACGTGGCGCCCAGGCACCGGCCCCAGCCTGCAGTCGAGGAGGAACCGGAAATCAACATCGACCGCGCGGAGGATGGCACCGTCCGCACAATCGAGGTCCGGTGCACGTGCGGCCGCACGATCAGTCTTCAGTGTGAATACTTCGAGCAGGGAGGAGAAGATGAAGCGGAGGTCTCTTAGCCCGTCGTTCTGTCTGTTACTGGTGCTTTGCGCGTTCTCCTGTGCGATGGACCGCCCGGAGGAGCCCCTGAGCGCCGCCGGGCTGGTCGCCCAGGCGGAGCCTACCGCCGCGCCTGCACTGGAGCCGGCGGAGGAGACTCCGCCGGCAGAACCGGAACCGGCCCGCCCACCGTCCCTGCGGGATACCCCTGCGGCCGCGCCGTCTGCCGGTCCCGCCGCCGAATCCCAGCCGGTTCTGCCCTTCGCCTCACCGGGTCCGGCCATCACGGAGACGCTGGAGAAGACGCTTGACCTGCTGGCCGAATCCCGTGCGGAGAACCAGAGGCTGAAGGAGACAGTCCTGAACCTGCAGAGCCAGCTGCGGCAGAGGGAGGATACCCTCGAAGAGCTCAGGCAGGACCTGGCGGAGTGCGACGAGAAGATCAAGAAGACCGAGGATGACCTGGCCAAATGGAGGGATGACGTGCTGGGCTTCCGCGACGAGATGCGCGAAGCTGAGGAGGCGGAGCTGGAAGTCCTGCAGGAGATCCTCACTCTCCTGAAGAACTTCAAGAAGGAAAAGGCGGTCGAGGAATGAACGCTGAGCCGACAAGAGCAGTCCGCGGGCTCATTCTGGCCACTGCAGTCGGCCTGCTGACCGGCTGCTTCGGCACCGGACCGGCACGCGAGGTGGGGCGGTCCCCGCGCGCCGTGCCATACCGGCGGATCGCCGTGATCGAGTTCCACGACGGCAGCCGTTACAGCTCCTACGGATACGCGGGCGACTTCAGCCGCGCCCTGGCGCAGAAACTGGCCGAGTGGACGACCGGCACCGACGTGGTCATCCTGCCGCGGGAAGCACTGGATGCCAGGGAGGAGCCGTTCTTCACCGGTACGATGCCGCTGAACTGCCTCGTGCAGGTTCGCAAGCAGTGCCATGCAGAGGCGGCGATAGTGGGGAATCTGGACGAGATTGACCCCTATCGGATGCCGTCAGCTCACGTGAGTCTGAAAGTCCTCGATACCGCGTCCGGAGCCGTGTTGTTTGAGGTCTCGGAAACCTGGGACGCGTCCGAGCGGAGCACCTGCCGGGAGATAGAGGCGTACCACGACAAGAATCGCGAGAGCGACGAGTGCAGGTTCGGGACGGACCTGTTCCTCAACTCGCCGCGCTACTTCCTGCGCTTCGTCGCCGACCGGGTTGCCTGCCGCGTGACCGAAGCGCTCTGAGACGACGGAAAAAACTTCGTCGGCCGCGGAAAAAAGCTCCTGTGCGCCCATCCTGCGTGCGCCTGACCGTGCGTACCGGGAATCGCTGCTGACGCCCTCCAGGCGCCCTCCGGCGCTCTCTGACCCGCCCCGTGTCCAGATGGCACACCTGTTGCTCCCTCCCCACTTCCGAATCCGGATCCTGTCTGC
>JASFTU010000310.1:0-4168 GCA_050050635.1 Candidatus Brocadiaceae bacterium | reverse complement strand
GACTCTACCGGGAGACCGGTCGGCCCGTCAACCGGGGGCAGAAATGGGAGCGTACTCTCTGCATCCGCTCGCCCCCTCTGCCACTGAAGGGGAAGAAGCATATCCGAGCGGGATGGGCGAAGCTCCGTCCGGGCGAGGCAGCCGGGGCGGGACATGGCTGCCGTGCTCATCTGCAGACTACCTGGCGCCCTCCTTCGGTCGCCGACCGGTGCACGGCATCGATAATCCGCATGACCAGGACGGCCCGGTCGGGCGGGCTTTCGGTCTGGCAACCGCGGCCGATACAGTCGAAGAAGTGCTCCCATGCCTGTGTGAAGGGATTGTCCGGACCCGGCGGAACGTCCACGACGCTTTCTCGCAGCGGACCATCCGAACCCTCTTCGTAGAGGGTCAGGGAAGGCTTCTGGGGTTGCCCGTAGGAAGGGTACAGGCGCGCGCCTGCCCGCGTGCCGTAGAAGACCGACCGCCATTCCTCCGGGGCATTGCCAGCGTACGCATCCTTGAGGAGCAACGTGCAGCCCGTCTCAAACTGGACGAACGCCACCGCCGTGTCCTCGACTTCGGCAACGGGCAGTTCTTCCAGGCGCCCTTCCAGGTCGTCGGCGTGGAGGTAACTGGAGCGAGCCGGGTGGCCGGCGAACCTGTCGTAC
This sequence comes from Candidatus Brocadiaceae bacterium, assembly GCA_050050635.1. Classification (GTDB taxonomy): domain Bacteria; phylum Planctomycetota; class Brocadiia; order SM23-32; family SM23-32; genus JASFTU01. The sequence continues at coordinate 3,518 of JASFTU010000310.1, read as the reverse complement.
GTCCTCGCCGTCACGCTGACCACAGCCGGCGCGTCCAGCAGGTAGAGCACCTGGTCGAGCCTGTGGGGGAAGCCGTCCATCACGATGCCGGACCCGAAACGCCTCTCGCGCTTCCAGCCGTGCGGCAGGCGCCTCTGGCTTACCCGCAGGCACTCGACGTAGTATATGTCGCCGAGATCGCCTGCCCTGATGCGCCGCTTCAGTGCCTGGATCTCGTTGTGGTAGACGCCATTGGAGCCGACGAGCATCAGGCGGTCGGCGTGACGAGCACCTGCCGCAACGCGGGCCATCTCCTGCTCGTTCATGGTGGGCGGTTTCTCCACGTAGACGTGCTTGCCCGCCTCAAGCGCCGCCCGTGCTATCGCCGCGTGGCTGGAGGGGGGCGTGCAGACGGCAACCACGTCCACCTCCGGGCAGGCCACGAGCTCCTGATGGTCGCCGAAAGCGTCCGGCACCTCGTGCTCCCGGGCGATGCGCACGGCGCGTTCCTCGACGATGTCTGCCAGCGCGACTACTCGACCACGGGCCGCGAGTATGGCGGGCATGTGGCCGTCGACCGCCACCCGGCCCGTGCCGACGATCCCTACTCGCCGCCCCGACTCATCTTGACTCATCGCGTCGTCTCCGTGTGCTCCCGTTCGGGCCGCTGGATGTCGCCTCCGCGCGTTCCTCCCTTACTGCCCGGCCCCGTCCGGGGGCCACTGGTAGTCGTCGGGCCACCAGCCCACCCCTGCTGTGCCGCGCGCCAGGCGTTTCTCCACCAGTCGCCGGTACTGCTCCGAGCGCACGAACGATGGAACGGCCAGGTCGTACGGATGCTCGAACTGCTCCAGCTCCGCGGCGAGGGCAGCCCTCAAGTCGCGCAGGACGTCCGCGTGCTCCGGATCCTCGCTCAGGTTGCGTTGCTCGTAAGGGTCGGCGGACAGGTCGTACAGCTGGTCGGGCTGGAAGTAGTCCGGGAAGTAGCACATGGCTATCTGTGAATGCACCTGGTTCGGTTGCTCCAGCCAGTCCAGTGCGACGTTCACCCGGCCCTCCTTCATGCGCGCGATGGCATCGGGGCGGTACCGGACGGCAATGTACTTGTAGCGGTCCTTCAGGATGGCGCGGGCCACACCCATCTCGAAGTAGAGCAGCTCGCGGGGCAGCGGAGACCCGTCCGTCGCCGTGGCAAGGAAGCTTCGGCCATCGAGGTCGGGCGGTGCCAGGCCGGCCGCCTCAAGCAAGGTGGGCACAACGTCCACGAACTGGACTCGCTGCTGCGTCACGGTGCCGGGAGCGACACGCCCCGTCCACTTCATCAGCATCGGCACGTGCACTCCTCGCTGGTAGCAGGTGGCCTTGCCGGGCTCCACGTTGTGGTCGGCCAAAAAGAGGACCAGTGTATTGCCGTCCAGGCCCAGCTCCCTGAGCTTGCCGAGGAGAGCCCCGACGTGATCGTCCAGGAAGGTCATCCCGACGTGCCGGACGTCAACCGGCAGGCCCGCGGCCCGCAGTCGTTCGGGGATGGACCGGCGCGGCGGGTGGCAGGTGAAGGGCTCCTCTCGCTTGCCCTCGAGGGTGTAGCGTGGGTCGGCATCCAGGTCGTCCACGTGGTTCGGACCGTGCACGGCGGTCGTCGCCGCGTAGAGGAAGAAAGGGTCGCCCCTCGCCGCCGCCCTGTCGAGGAACTCCAGCGCGCCCTCCGTGATCCACTCGAACTGGTGGTGGTGGAGTTCGGGGATCGGGTTGTGCACGTTGCCCGGCATGACGCCGGCCGCGTAGTCGAAGCCGGCCGAGCGCTTCACCCGCTCGACGCAGATTTCGTGGTACCGCCGGAGCCGCCGGTCTACCTCCGGATCATCCGGGTCGTCCTCCCTGTGGAACTTGGGGATGTCCCACTCGGCATTGGAGTCGGCAAACGGGACTCCGTACTTGCCGACGAATCCGGTGTAGTAACCGGCTTCGCTCAACAGGCGCGGTATGCAGGGCGTGTCCCGGGTGATGCCGGTGTTCCACGAGATCAGGTAAGGCCGCGCGGTCGGCTGGGAAGACAGGAAGCCCGGGTGCGTGCAGTGCCCCGGGTAGAGACCCGTGAGGATGGTGAAGCGGCTGGGTGCACACACGGCGGACACGCAGTACGCCTCGTCGAACCGCACGCCGTCACGCGCGAGGGAGTCGAGGTGCGGTGTCAGCGCCTCTCCCCCGTAGCAGCCGAGGTAGCCCGGCGCCATTTCGTCAGAGACGATGCACAGGATGTTCGGCGGCCGCCCTCCACCGGTGCCGGCGGGTCCTCCGAAGGCTACGCCGGGCCCCAGCGCGCCGAAGGCGGCCGCGGCGCCGGAGATCTTGAGGAAGCGTCGCCGATGAATGGACTTCCCCTGCCCGCGCTCCCGTCTTTCCCGGGTCATGGAACGTCTCCTGTGCTCCGCCAACGAAGTGAGGTGGTCTGCGTTCTGGGGCCGTCGTCTCACACGGCCACCCGGCCGGTGTGGGTACCGACCCCTTCAGTGCGACGGGACCTGGACAATGAAGGTCGCCACGCTTTCGGCGCTTTCCTCGTATCCGATCCGGATGGCCTTCGCCCGTAGTGTGGTAGCACCCTCCGGCAGACGCAACGGTCCGGTGTAGAGCTCCCAGCGCACGTCCTCGCCCTCGGCGAACGTATACCCGATGGAGGCGCCCTGCGTGGCGGAGTACATCTGCACGAGCAACGGACCGCGGAATTCGCCGCCTTCGGGAGCCGCCTTCTGTCCGGGACTACCTTCGCAGATGGGAACGAACACCGGCGCCGCCGTCTGCGGCTGCTCGCGGCCGGGATACCACTGCTCCACCATCTCGGCCTCGGGCACTTCGCCGAAGTCTCCCACGTCCCGAAGCCACCTGTCCAGCTCTTCACTGAGCCGACGCCGTTCCGGCTCGTAGGCCGGGTCCTGTGCGAGATTGTCGATCTCGTGCGGGTCGGAGGTCGTCTCATAGAGCTCCTCCACCGGGCGATTCCGCTGGAACATGAGGAGCTGCGGCCCTTCGAGTTCGCCGGCCATGTAGAGCCGCCACATCTCCTGCACGATGGGGTGCCTGTTGCGATAGGGGATCCACAGGAGGTACGGCAGGTCCGGCCGGTAGTTACGGATGTACTTGAACCGCTTGTCGCGGACCGCGCGCATCATGTCGTAGGATTCGTCGTACCGGTCCCGCGACATATGCACGTACTCCCGCGGGGGCGCCGTCCGGGGGCCCACGAAGGCCCTTCCCTGCATGTGGGCGGGGATCTCCAGGCCGGCAATCGACAGCACGGTGGGTCCGAGGTCCATCGTGCTGAGCAGACGGTCGTTTACCGTGCCGGGCTGGAGGTGCCCCGGCCATCGCACGATCATCGGCACGTGCGTCCCCGAGTCGTACGGCCACCGCTTCCCCCGGGGCAACGGCCCGTGATCGCTCCAGTGGAAGACGACCGTTTCTTCGGCGAGGCCGTCCTCTTCGAGCTGCTGCAGCAGGTTACCGAGGACGCCGTCGTTGTGTTCGATGTTGGTGTACAT